>JAAFHO010000257.1 GCA_013297575.1 Chitinophagales bacterium | reverse complement strand
GGCATTTACCTGGATATCAGTTGGGCAAGTCTTTATGCTAACACCATCAAAAAAACAAACGCCACGAGAAGTACCGATCCAAATACGATGTTGGCTATCTTCCAAAACCGCATATACAAAATTGGATGGCAAACCATCAGCAACGGTGTAATGGACAAATTGTGCGCCATCAAAACGCCCCACTCCGCCACCTTGTGTCCCTACCCAAAGATAACCTAAATGGTCGTCACATATAGCATAGACTTGCGACTGGCGCAAACCATTTTCAGCATCAAATACGGTAAACTGTGGCTGCTGTGCGACTGCCACTTGAGTAAAAAGCAGTAGAAAAAAGACTAGATTGCGCATTTATATTTTTATTATGCGAATTATTGGTTGAATTAAAGCATTGGTTTTTATGGCGTTATATTTGCGAAATTATCAAGACTTAATAAATGTCTAAGTAATTGAATATCAAATAATTAAAGGTTTCAATCCATCATTTACATTTGTTAATAACGTGAATAAGGAATCGGGATTTTCTTATACAAATTTCAGGTGCAGCGCACCGCAATATTTGTAGCAATGATATGTTTTCCGCGTTTTGAAGGTGCAGCGCACCGCAATATTAAATTTAATGTCACGGTGCGCTGCACCTTCAAACTTGAAATTACCCATTTTTGCTACAAATATTGCGGTGCGCTGCACCTTTAATTTATATGAGAAAACCCTGAATAAGGACTGTTGGCAAAATAAAAAATAAATCTACCTTTACCCCCTAAATCCACCACCACAAAATCCTGATTTACCAAGTATTAAAAAGTAATCCAAATTATGCGCAAAGAGCAAATTTTAATTATCGGTGCCGGCGGACAAATCGGTGCTGTTCTAACGGACGCACTTCGTTCGATCTATGGCCCAGATCGCGTTATAGCATCCGATATTCGTCCCTTACCCGATGCCAATGGCCCATCAGAAGTCCTCAATGCTTTGGACGGTGAAGCATTAAATGCACTTGTTTCCAAGCACAAAATTAATCAAATTTATCATTTAGCCGCTATTTTGAGCGCAACTGGCGAAAAAGACCCGCTTTGGGCTTGGAATATTAATATGACCAGTCTGTTTAATGTACTGGAAGTAGCCCGATCTAAAGGCTTGCACAAGGTATATTACCCGTCGTCCATCGCAGTATTTGGCCGAGAGGCCAACCACTATGATACGCCCCAACACGAGGTGCTTATACCGGAAACGGTGTATGGAATAAGTAAAGTTGCAGGTGAAAACTGGGCGAATTATTATTTTCGCCGCTATGGCACCGATGTACGCTCCATACGTTATCCAGGTATTATTGGTTACCAAAGTATGCCGGGGGGAGGTACAACGGATTATGCTGTTGATATTTACCATTATGCAGTGCGGAAGGAGGCTTTTGAGTGCTTTTTGCGCGCCGATACTACATTGCCCATGCTATATATGCCAGATGCTATCAGGGCGACAATTGAATTAATGGAAGCTTCTGCGGAGAAAATTATGGTACGTACTGGTTATAATTTGGCGGGTATGTCGTTTACGCCTGCCGAAATTGCTGCCAGTATTCAAAAAGTATATCCCGATTTCAAAATATCTTACAAGCCAGATTTTAGGCAAAAAATAGCCGACTCCTGGCCTGCGTCTATTGATGATTCCTTGGCGCGCCGCCATTGGGGCTGGAAACCAGAATTTGATTTAGACATGATGACAAAGGATATGTTGAAAAATTTGGTACTTCAATATGAAGGCTCCATAAACAAATAGGCTTACAGGACGTTCCTTAGGGACAGTAAAAAAACATTCATGCAGATTCACGATTTACATTTTAAACAAATGATCTCCGCCGAGCAGATCCATGAACGGGTACAGGCGATTGGGGCAGCACTCACCACGCAATACAAGGATAAAAATCCACTTTTTATCAGTATTTTGAGTGGGGCTTTTGTATTTGCTTCCGATCTGATGCGCGCTTTTGATGGACATTGCGAGGTTGGTTTTGTAAAACTTTCCTCTTATAAAGGCACGCGTTCCAGCGGTGATGTACAAACCGTTATGGGCTTAGAAAAAGAATTGAATGGCCGTCATTTAATTATTGTAGAGGATATTGTGGATACAGGGCGAACACTCCATTTCTTTACGAATTATCTCCGGGAGCAATCACCCGAGTCTATTTGTATTGTGTCCTTACTCAGCAAACCCGATGCTTTGCAATTCCCCATCGAAATAGATTACACAGGATTTGAAATTCCTGATAAATTTGTGGTGGGTTATGGTTTGGATTACAATGGGCTAGGCCGAAATTTACCAGATTTATTGGTTTTAGCGGATGTTTAGGAATGTTTTACACCCGTTCCAAAGGTAAAAAAGGGGGTTGTGGTAGTTCGATCACGATATGATCTTCGGGATAAATCATTCCACTTTGGAGTACAATGCCCATAACGCCTGCTTTTCGGATTAAATTATTGTTTTCGTCGCGCCCAAGTACCGCTTGCATCAGGCCCTCTTGCAGGCCATTGAGTTGGTGACAAGGATTGCGCAAACCTGTGATCTCAATAACGGCATTTTCGCCGATATGTAGCCGCGTATGTCTAGGTAGATCGAGCAATTGGATACCCTTAGTAGTGATATTTTCGCCCATTTGACCCGGCAACATCTCAAAGCCGAGTGTCCGTATTTCATCGTGCAATTCTGAGTGGATCAAATGGACTTGGCGCAAATTGGGTTGCGTAGGGTCTTGTGCTACACGTGAGCGGTGTTTTACGGTAACACCTGCATGTGCATCCCCTTCTACTCCCAAGCCCGCCAGCAGATATATGCTATCTACATTGGGCTTACTCATGGTGTGTGTAGCACTTTTGCTCACCGCGGCGATTGTTGCGTTCATACATTAACCTTTAACGAGTGTGCCTATTTTTTCGCCCAATACAATCTTTCTCAAGTTGTCCGGCTCATTAATATCGAATACAATAATAGGCATATCTTCTTCCTGACAAAGGGTAAAGGCCGTCATGTCCATCACTTGTAAACCCAGTCGGATTACTTTTTCAAAGGAAATCTCTTCGTATTTTGTTGCGGTAGGGTCTTTTTCTGGATCGGCGGTATAAATACCATCTACCCGAGTTGCTTTCAATATCACATCGGCACCAATTTCGCGCGAACGGAGGGCCGCAGCAGAATCCGTAGTGAAGTATGGATTACCCGTGCCAGCAGCGCAAATCACAACACGGCCTTTTTCCAAATGGCGAATAGCCCGACGACGGATATAGGGTTCTGCCACATTTTCCATTTTCAGTGCCGTCATCAGGCGGGTATAAATGCCTACATTTTCAAGCGCACCCTGCAATGCTAAACCATTGATTACGGTAGCCAACATGCCCATATAATCACCCGTAACACCTTCAATACCAGTACCCTCGGACTGAATACCTCGGAATATATTACCACCACCAATCACTACACAGACTTCTACACCCATTTCTTGTAGCAATTTAATTTGGTTGGCATAATGTTTCAACATTGGCGCCGTAATACCGTATTTTTGGTCGCCCATTAGGCTTTCTCCCGATAGTTTAAGCAAAATACGCTTATATTTCAATGCACTACTCATTAATAAATATTAAAAATTTTAAAGACTAAGATAAGTCGTAATGATGATTTAGTAAGGACTTTTCAAATTGACGGTGCAAAGTTGAGAAAATCTAACGGGTTTTGTTTATTTCCAACCTAACTTTGCCCCGATTTTTTCATAACGCCCATGTATTCTTTACTTAAACCTCTATTATTTGCGCTTTCGCCTGAAAAAGCGCACCACCTCACTTTCCAATTGTTGGATCTAGCAGCCGCTAACCCACTGGGACGTATATTGTTACGACGTTGGTACGTACTCTCCAAAGCGAAAAATGATGTCACGATCATGGGTTTGCATTTTCCTAATCGTATTGGCTTGGCGGCTGGTTTTGATAAAGACGGGAAGCATATTCATGGGTTGGCATTGCTTGGTTTTGGATTTATTGAAGTAGGGACAGTAACTCCCATACCTCAAGATGGCAACCCGCAACCTCGTTTGTTTCGTTTGCCTGCGGATGAAGCCTTAATTAATCGAATGGGTTTTAATAATGATGGGTTGGATGCCTTGGCTCAACGTTTGCGCCGCTTGCGCGAACAAGGGGCAGCAGCAGAAGGTGTTATTATCGGTGGAAATATAGGTAAAAACAAAATGACCCCTAATGAGAACGCTTCTGATGATTATCTGCGCTGTTTTGAAACCCTTTTCCCATGGGTCGATTATTTTGTGGTGAATGTAAGTTCGCCCAATACGCCCAATTTGCGTGCCCTGCAAGAGAAGGCGCCTTTAACCCAACTCTTACATCTTTTGCAAGAAGAAAATAAAAAAAAGAGTGTATCAAAACCCATTTTACTCAAAATAGCACCAGATTTGACCACCAGTCAATTGGATGACATTGTCGATATTGTTAAAACCACAGGTATTGCTGGACTCATTGCAACAAATACCACCATTGATCGGAGTGGATTAAAAACCCCCACTGTGGAGGTAGAGCAAATGGGCTTAGGCGGCCTTAGTGGTGCTCCTGTACGGGCGCGTAGCACAGAAGTGATTCGGTATCTGCGCGAAAAACTAGGTACCACACCTGTTATTATAGGTGTGGGTGGTATTGATTCGCCAGCCGCCGCACAAGAGAAAATAGCAGCAGGTGCTAATTTGGTACAAGTTTATTCAGGATTGGTGTATCAAGGGCCAGGGCTGGTAAAAAGAATTGCTGAAGCGATTTAAAATGAGTACACATTAGTTTTGATAAAACATTTTAAAATTTGGATTAAAGTACAGTCTTTGTTTAACTTTTTTATTAAGAAACTTTCCCTGGGTTATCCTTGGCAAAGGCACTCCATCCGGAGTAGGATTTTTTCCCTTTTAGCGGGCCAGAGGATTGGTACCAATGACAGAGTGCAGTAGCGAGCGCATCTGTGGCATCGAAGTGCTTTTCGTTAAATTTTCTTTTGAGTATATTTTCCAGCATACCCGCCACTTGTTCCTTGGAAGCATTACCGTTACCTGTGACCGCTTTTTTGATCTTCTTGGGAGCGTATTCCGTAATAACCAAATCATTAACCATGCCAGCCGCAATGGCAACACCTTGAGCGCGCCCTAATTTGAGCATTGATTGTACGTTTTTGCCAAAAAACGGGGCTTCAATGGCCATTTCAGAAGGTTTGAATTGCCTAATGATATCTTGTACCTGTTCAAAAATATATTTTAATTTCTCAGTTTGGTCCTCTGTAATATGCGCAAAAGTGATCACGCCAATTTCCACGACCACCAAATCTTTTTTAGTAGCATCCAAAATGGCATATCCCAGTATATTAGTGCCGGGGTCGATGCCCAAAATACGCTTAATTGGCGCTGGTTCAGAAATATTCATGCCGCAAAGATAGCCGCGAGCATTTGGAATTAGCAAAAGAACTGCCAAATTGTCAATTTATCTAGGATGGCATGATTTTTAAGCATAGTAAGAATATAAGTGTTGCAACACTTATTTATTATGGTGGTCTTTGCAGTAGTTGAACAGATAAAACATACGTTGAGTGTTCAATATTTCTGACCAAAATTCTTATTTTTTAATCAAGATCAACAATTTTCATTTTTTTCTGAAAATAAAAATATTTATAGACTCGTTCTAAATAGTGCAAGTTGTTGATAATCAATGTTTTGTAAAAAACTAATTTTATTTAAATTAATTTTTGCTATTTTTATACCAAATTGTTGAAGAATTATTTGGAAAAAGTTAAACATTAATCGTACCTTTGTACCACAAAAGTTAAACAAATCGATATCGCCATGACATTCTTGGAATTCGACAGCAAATTAGGTGGCCTTACTAGTGTATTGCTATCCTTCGCATATAACCTGACTAAAAATTCAGAAGATGCTAAAGACCTGTATCAGGAAACAGCATATCGCGCTTTGTCCAATCGCGATAAGTTTCAACCCGATACTAATTTTAAAGCATGGATGTTCACTATAATGAAGAACATCTTTATCAATAACTATCGTAAGCGCATCAAGGCAAATACGGTGTTGGATACAACTGACAATCAGTTTTATCTTAATTCTGGTGCACATGCTATTCCGAATAGTGCAGAAGGCGGCATGACGATGAACGAGTTGAACGGTATCGTAGAGGTATTGGATGATAGTATTAAAGTGCCTTTTTTAATGCACTTTGAAGGCCATAAATACCAAGAGATTGCCGAGCACCTTGATCTCCCATTGGGGACTGTAAAAAGTCGTATATTTTTTGCGCGTAAAGAATTAAAAGATCGCATATTATCGCAATATGGTTTTAATCCATCTTAGGATGTGTTAAGATTAGTTTAGGTCAAAAACAAATAATTAACAAATACGGGATAAAAACCTCGGTCTTTACGGATCGAGGTTTTTTCTTTTCTACGGCATACATCATTCATTTAGACCTAATTAGGATACAGCATCTTTCGGCAATAACATACTTTTAACTAATACTCGGTACGATATTTGTAATCTCGTCGTTTGTAGTACGCTTATTTCGATTCAACTATTTACGTATGTTCGTTCGCTCCCTTTTCTGTTTAGCGCTTCTTGCGCAGTGTTCCACTTTGTTTGCCCAGCAGGGGAAACCTAATTCTACCGCCAAAACTGCACCGCAGGAGGAGGTAGAAATCGCTGATTTAGAATCTTACAAACCTAAACCCATCGACACACTCACGGTGCCTACGGTAATTGCATTTGGTTCTTGCAATAAACTTGACAAACCGCAAACCATGTGGGATGCCGTTAATGCCAATAATCCGGGTCTTTGGATTTGGTTGGGCGATATCATTTATGCCGATACTACCGATATGAAGGCTTTGGCAAAAATGTATAAAACACTTAAAAATACACCTAATTACAAGAAGATGCGCGAAAAAACGCAGGTAATTGGTGTTTACGACGACCACGATTATGGTGCTAACGACGCTGGCAAAACCTTTCCTAAAAAGAAACAATCTAAGAAATGCCTAATGGATTTTCTGGATGTGCCGCTCAAAGCGCCTGTGCGCCAAAGAGAAGGTGCATATAACTCATATACCTTTGGGAAAGGTGGGCAAACAGTTAAAGTCATCGTACTTGATACCCGCTACTTCCGAGATAGCCTCGTTGCTGATCCGACCAAACAGCGCCGTTATATTCCAAATACCACCGGCGATATGTTAGGCGAAGTACAATGGGCATGGCTCGAAAGCGAACTAAAAAACAGCAAAGCCAACCTAAATATCATCAGTACCAGTATTCAGGTATTAGCAGATGAGCATGGGCATGAAAAATGGGGCAATTTCCCGAATTGCCGCAAACGCTTACTTTCGTTGATCGTAAAAACGCAACCTAAAAACGCACTTATTATTTCTGGAGACCGCCACATGGCAGAAATATCCAAAATGGATATCACAGGACTACCTTATCCGCTTTACGACTTCACTTCCAGCGGCATGACTCATATTCGTAGCGGTACAACTGAAGCCAACAAGTTCAGGGTTGGTGACATGATTGTTAAAAAGAATTTTGGACTCCTCAAAATTCAATGGAACAACGACAAGCCAACCGTAACGATGCAGGTAAGAGGGT
>JAAFHO010000256.1 GCA_013297575.1 Chitinophagales bacterium | reverse complement strand
ACCCGACTAACTTGCCAGGTGTAACGGTTTCTCCATGTGGTACTACTACTACTGGTTGGGTTCCAACATCAGTTAAGATCAATCCAACAGATCCAACTGCTACTAACTATTGCACATTCTGGACTAAAGAAGCAAATAGCTACACATACAAACAGATCATCAAAGTATTTGATACACAAGATCCAGTTGTTCAGTGCCCAGCTTCTCCAGTGGAGTTCTGCGATCTTAGCGCAAATGATCCTCAGTTCTATAATGCAACGCAATACTGGGATAATACAGTAGGTAGCCATGACCTTTGCGAAGGTGATGCAAATATCGAATTGACTGCAACAGACGCTTGTTCTGGTGCAAACCTTTCTTTCCGTTACTTATTGTTCCTTGACCTTGACGGTAACGGTTCTATGGAGTCTGTAATCAATAGCGTGAACCCTCCTGGTTTCAACAATATCAATTACAACAACTTGAACAACGCTAACTTTGCTGGTGGTACACCATGGGCGTTCGACTTCCGTCCAGTTGCGGGTGACCGCAAGTGGGGCTTCGGCTTACAAGTGGATAATGCTAACGGTAACAGCCGCACAGCACGTGTACGTTGGTTCAACCAAGCAAACAACCCAGCAGCAGGTGCAGTACCACAATTGCCATACGGAACACACAAAATCAAGTGGTTCGTTGAAGATGGTTGCGGTAACGAAACTGTTTGCGAATACACCATCGTAGTGAAAGATTGCAAGAAACCAACTGTTGTTTGTATCAACGGTCTTTCTGTAAACTTGATGAACATTTCTGGTGGTATGATCCAGTTGTGGGCTAGTGACTTCTTACAATACACAGAAGATAACTGCACACCATCTGCTAAGATTAAAGTTGGTATCCGTCGTAAAGGCGCTGCTGATGGCCAAGGTGCAACTACAGGTTTCCCTAAAAACGCAGACGGTACACCACAAACAGGTGTAGCATTTACATGCGCTGATTTGGGTACTCAATTGGTTGAATTGTGGGGTCTTGATCTTGCGGGTAACGCAGACTACTGCGAAACTTATGTATTGATCCAAGATAATGCAGGTGTTTGTGGCCCAATCGGTGGCATGGCAACAGTTGCAGGTGCTTTGAAAACCGAAACGGCTCAAGGTGTTGAAGACGCTGCTATTACACTTACTAGCACAGGTAACGGTATCCCATCTGGAAGCATCTTTACCATCGCAACTGGTAACTATACATTCAGCAATGCATTGCCACTTTCTTCTAACGCAACGGTAACTCCATCATTGGAATTGGATCCTTTGAACGGTGTAAATACATGGGACTTGATCTTGATCAGCCGCCATATCCTTGGTTTAGAGCCATTGAACACACCATACAAATTGATTTCTGCTGACGTAAACAAATCTGGTACAGTTACTACATTTGACATCGTTGAGGCACGTAAATTGATCCTTGGTACTTATACAAAACTTCCAGCAAACTCTAGCTGGCGCTTTGTTGACAAGTCACAGGTGTTCACTAACCCAGCAAATCCATTTGCTGATGTGATCAAGGAAAACTTGTCTATCGCTAATATCCAAACTAACTTTATGAACGGCGACTTCGTTGCTGCAAAGGTTGGTGACGTTGATGGTAGTGCAACACCAAATAACTTGGTATCTTCTGACGATCGTACTACTGGTACATTGTTTATCAATGCTGCTGACCGCAAGGTGGCTGCTGGCGAAGAAGTACTTGTTACTTTTGATGCTGCTGAGAAAAACGGTGGTTACCAGTTCACAATGAACCTTAATGGTTTAGAAGTAATGGACATCGTTCCAGGTGCTAATACAACCACTGATAACTTCGCAGTATTTACCTCGACTACGCTCGGTAACCAATCTATGACTACGTCTATCGACGCTAATGCTGGTGCGTTCTCTGTGAAGTTCCGCGCTGCTAAAGCAGGTCAGTTGAGCGAAATGTTGTCTGTATCTAGCCGTATCACTAAAGCAGTAGCCTTCTCTACAGAAGGTGCAGCGCAAGAAGTTGCGATCCGTTTCAACGGTACTACAGGTACAGTTGCTGCTGCTGGTTTCGAGTTGTTCCAAAACACTCCAAACCCCGTTAAAGGTGCAACAGTAGTATCTTTCAACTTGCCAACTGCAGGTGAAGCGACACTTACTATCACTAACGCTGAAGGTCGTATCGTTAAATCTGTTTCAGGTGCTTTCGCTAAAGGCCTTAATTCAGTAACGATCAACCGTTCTGATCTTCAAACTGGTATCTTGTTCTATCAAGTAAACAGCGGCGAGTTCAGTGCTGTTAAGAAGATGATTGTTGTAGAATAATCCTTGATTGTTCCTACAAATCATCCATACATTAGGGTGGACATCCGTTTGGGTGTCCACCCTTTTTTTATAGCCTATCTTCGCCTTTATTTAAGGAATAAGACTGGAGGCTACTTACACATATTATAATTACTTAATCATTCAGCCGCTATCCAAATTCCCGTAAGGAATGTATGTTTATAGGGTTGAATGAAAAATTAGATCAATTCCCGTTAGATCCGAGCGTTAAGGGGTAATATCCGAATATGAAGAAACTGAAAAAGACAAGGAATTAAAGGAATTAATTAAGGCTTTTTTCAAATATCCAGAACCCGGATATTACTGATTAATGCTTGTATCTATAGGGAATTATTCAGGGTGACTATATAGTTACAGAATTACATACTTTTAAATACCTTTGCCTACCGCAACATTTTATAAAGCGCATACAATTCCAATATAATTTTGTACTTTTGCCCCATCATTGAAACATTACCCTGTTTGTGGTAGTTTCTCATTGCTTTTTGGTACTCTTTTTGTACTATAAGTATTGTACATCGTTGAGGTGGTAATTTTTTCTTACTACATTTAGAAATCATTAACGCATACAGTATTTTTCAATGATCGTCGGTTTAACAGCGCCGTATTTGGGGCCAAACACCGCTAATTGTTAAAATTTGTACCTTCTTGACGGGATTTCCGTCTTAATCCATATTTTGTTTTTAATCCGAACCCTGTTGGAAAACGGGCGCAAATGTCTCTTATATAATCTCAAGAAAAGGACTTTGCATTTCTCACTTCCCATCCGTTGAAGCCGAAACATCGGCCGTTTTCATTTTGTACTGTTTTTCATAAGTTGATTCATACCTTATGTTTGTATTTAATGATGGACACCGATGTAGAAATCTTTAGCGCGGGATAATCCAACCAATTGTTCCCATGATTATTAAACGTACACACGTTTTAGCGGCTGTTATTTGGCTGCTTTCTCTTGTATCGGTATTTGGACAGGTAGGTTTTTCGCTACCTTCGTTCACTAATACCGCCGCTGGCCAACAACTTGATGTGCCAGTCACAGTCGTCAATTTTGACACTGTCTTTTCCATTCAGTATGTCCTTCAATGGAACCCAGCAGTGCTGGAATTCCAATCCATTACCAAACCCAACAATCCATTGGGTATTGTGGACAGCGCATGTTTCAACCTAACAGAAGCACCAGCAGGGCAAATTCGCTTTCGTTGGTATTCCACCATCCCAAGAACATTGATTGACGGGAAAGATCTCTTTCATTTGAACATGAAAGTGATTGGAGCCAACGGAACAAGTTCCAGTATTATTTTTACTGAAGTTATCCCCACCACTTATTTTGAAGTGGTGCGTGGTCCGGGCAATCAGTTTTTTAACTTGTCGCAAGCACTGATCACGAATGGATCAGTCGGGGTAGGCACACCTTCTGGTGTTGATGCACCAAGTGGACAAACCATTAAAACGGTGGTTGCTCCTAATCCTTTTTCAGACTTTACTAACATCCAATTTGACCTGAACCAAAGCGGTGCAGTACGGTTGATGTTGACTGATGTTGCTGGAAAAATTTGTTATGAAACCAATGAATTACTGGATCGTGGGCAACACGAAAAAGTAATTTTAAGCAGTAGTTTGCCAGCAAAAGGGATGTATTATGTACATCTTTTTAGTGCAGATGCGCATACTGTAAGGGCCATTGTCGCTCAGTAGTTTCATTCCACCATTTTTTTTCATTCATTAACAACATCAAGATGAAATTGAACATCAACACCTTTATGGGGCTGCTGCTGCTATTGACAACGGCTATCGCCCACGGGCAAAAACTGGACATTTCCATTTTACCCGCACAACCAAACGGTACTGTAGGTACCACAATAAACGTTGTGGTAAGAGCGAATGTATTTGAAGGCATTGCTGCTATGCAATTTCCGATTATTTATGACGCTAGTAAGTTAAAATTTAATTCCATTAATACGCTGGCGCAGGATTTACCTGATTTTATTTTTAACCAAGCGACGGGTAACCCGCCACTTTGCCCGGGCGGATCGCCTCCCCCCTGCAATTCGAGTATTGGTAACCCTATTCCTGGAAAAGTAACAGTACTATGGTTTAATACAATCGGCACAGGTAGTTATTTAGATCCGAATACGACCTTATTCCAAATAGAGTTTACAGTATTGGCAGCAGGTGCTTCCAATATATACATTACGCCCAATTCAACTCCTTTAATTAATGTAATTGGAAGTAATAACGTACCTGCTACCTTTATTTACGAAGGCCTGAGTGCATCGAAAGAGCCTTCTACATCCAATGCATTAGCGATTAAAGCCGCTCCAAACCCGTTTTCTGAACAAACAAATTTGACTTTTAATATCGAAAAAACAGGTGAAACCCAGTTGATTATTACCGATATTGTAGGTAGAATTTGTTACGAAGAAAAAAAGTACCTCGATTATGGTATTCATGGCACGGAAATTGCAAACAGTGTTTTACCCAGCAGTGGGATGTATTTTGTACATCTTTTTTCTAATGGACAGCACAGCGTATATCCAATTGTTTTACAGTAAAATTTTTTTATCCCTTGACATACTTTTCAATTTTTTCATCATCCCGTTATCCGCATTTCAAAGAGATGAAACCGATATTTAACACACTTATTGGGCTATTGCTCCTTTTATCCTCTGCAGTTATAAACGCACAGGTACTCGACATCAAGTTCACACCGGCTATGCCAGGTGGAACAGTTGGCTCGGTTATTACAGTTGATGTAGTAGCGAATAAATTTGAGGGCATCGCTGGTATGACCTTCCCTATTTTGTACGATAAAACCAAACTTCAGTTTAAAACCATTACAAGTTTGACACCAGACTTACCTGGTTTTATTTACAACCAGGCAACAGGCACACCGCCGCTTTGCCCAGGAGGAGGATTACCTCCTTGCTCTTCCAGTATTGATAATCCAATTGCAGGCAAAATAGCCTTGCTTTGGTTTGACCCCGCTGGTACAGGCAATTACTTAGATCCTAATACAGTATTGTTCAAAATACAATTCACTGTTTTGGCGGCTGGTACATCTAATATTTTTGTATCTTCTACCACAACACCAACATTGAGTGTAATAGGAATGGGGAACGTACCCGCTACATTTACCTACCCTGTTGGTGTGACACCTCCGCCACCTATTGTCGGGTTTGCTTTGATCGTACCACAAGATTCTGTTCGCCCCGGCGAAACGGTTTGTGTACCTGTAACAGTGAATGATTTTAACAATATATTGACCATGCAATTTATGGTCAATTGGAATAGCAATGTATTTACGTTCAGCCATATTCAAAATTATGGCATAGCCGGTCTTAGTTGTGGTGCATTTAATACCAACGTGCCAGGAAGAGCCGCTGTACAATGGGAAGATGTTTCAGCAGTAGGGGTTACATTGCCCAATGGGGCATCTATTTTTGATGTTTGTCTTATTGCAAATGGCCCAAATGCTACCAATGGTACTATTTCTAGTGTTGCTTGTAATGGTGTAGGTATGCCAATTACTTCTCCCGTGGAAGTAGTGAATACTGCAAACCAAGACGTTTGGTCCACGGCTACTTCTAGTATCCCTGGCAATATATTAGTAAGTTCAACTGCCCAATTCGAAGATGAAATAGTACGCTATAAAGCCGATACCGTAAATGTAGCACAAGTAGGTGACTCTGCTTCTGTTGCCATTAAAGTACGTAAGTTTAAGAATATCAACCAGTTTCAGTTCGTAGTATCTTATGATGTAGCAGTATTGGGTACGGGTGTACCTCGCTTGATTACGACATTGCCTAATACAGTTACTGGAAATGGTGCTTTTTTAGTTGAATTAATTACTGGTCAACCAGGGAAACTAAAAGTTTCTTGGAGAGCTGGTAGCGCAACTAACGGACAAACTCTTGCGGATGACGCAACGCTTTGTATCCTTAAATTTCCGACCAGTAGTGCTACTCCAGGCGCTATGACGAATGTTACCATCGGTTCATTAGAAACGGTAGTCCCTCCAATACCCTTACAAACACAAGAAAAGCCCAATGCCTATATGGCACCACCAAATGCACGTGTTCCAAGTTGCCCATACAAGCCACGTACCGATAACGGTTGGGTAAAAATGGGTACTGTATCCGCAGTACCAAGTGTAACCTTGGTGGGCAAAACAGATGTAAATTGCTTTGGTGTAAATATAGGTGCGATTGATATTAGCGTATCCGGTGGTTTAACGACTACTTATACTTATAAGTGGAGCAATACGCCTATGTCCACTACACAAGACTTGACAGGTGTGGGTGCAGGTACTTATACAGTAACAGTAACAGCGGGTACTGCTTCTACTACGTTTTCAGCAACAATTGCAGGCCCTGCTTCAGCAATTTCGGTACCAAGTAATACAGTTACACTCACCAATGTAAAATGTTTTGGTGGTACAGATGGTGCGATCTCTATCGCCCCAACAGGCGGCACTGCTCCTTATACGTATAACTGGGGCAATGGCGTAACGACTCAAAACCGCACCGCTCTTGGTGGTGGTAGCTACACCGTAACAATTACAGATAGTAAGGGTTGTACCTTTGTGCCAGCAGGTTATCCTGTTACTGCGCCTTCGGTAGCGATGAGTGTTGCCACTTCAAATATAAAAAATATCCGTTGTTTAAATGATTTGAACGGTGGCGTTACCTTGACACCAGCAGGTACGCAAGGTAGTGTTACTTATGCTTGGAAAAATGCTTCTGGATCTGCGATTGCAGCTAGCCCAGCCTCAGCACCGACTAACTTAGCAGCAGGCACCTACAGCGTAACGCTTACAGATGGGAACAACTGTACGACTTCTACGGCTAATATTGTAATTGCTGCTCCTTTGAGTGCATTTAGTGTAGATCCTGCCATTGTTACTGCGCCTACTTGTGCAGGACAAAATAATGGAACAATTACAGTAAACTCCTTTGGTGGTTGGGCTGGTGCTGCAACGATCCAGTGGAGTCCTTTGCCAGGAACTGGTGGTTTCCCAGCAACAGGTGTTGCGCCAGGCACATACAACGCAACTGTTACAGATGCAGGCGGTTGTGCAAAAGCCATTTCTGCCAGTGTAGGCCCCGGTGTTGACAATAATATTACCAATACCACTGCGACTAATGTAACTTGCTTTAGCCAAGCCAATGGTAGTATTGCCATCACCCTTAGCGCACCATTCACCAGTGTTAACTGGACAATGAACGGCGCAGCAGCAGGTAGTGGTACTACGATCAGTAACCTAGGCCCAGGCACTTATATCCCTACGGTGAGTTTCGGTACCAGCTGTACCAAGGCTTTCCCTGCGGTAACGATTACTGAACCTGCTGCATTAGTAGTAAGTTTGGTGAG
>JAAFHO010000254.1 GCA_013297575.1 Chitinophagales bacterium | reverse complement strand
ATGCCTGGACGTATCAATATCAGCCATAGTACCCATTCACTCATCAAAAACGACTTTAATTGTACGTTTAGAGGCTCTTTGCCCGTTAAAAATATTGGAGAGGTGGATATGTATTTTATAGATTAGAGATGGACTTACATCATCTCTACTAAATAATCAACTACCTTTGCGGCCAATCAACACCATATTTTGCTGCTTCAATCGCTTCAACTCACGCATTTCAAAAACTATACCGCCCAAACACTCGAATGTTCTCCGGGCATTAACTGCTTTGTAGGACTAAATGGCATGGGTAAAACCAATATTTTGGATGCAATACATTACCTGTGTTTAACCAAAAGCCACAGAGGGCTGCCCGATAAAGCGATGGTACAGCACCAAGCGCCTTTTTTGCGGGTAGATGGCCGATTTGATACCGATGGCTCGTACCATAAAGTAGTCATCAAAATGATGGCCGACAAGCGGAAAGAACTCGAAGTAAATGGTACACCTATTGCTCGATTAGCCGATCATATTGGTAAGTTTCCGGCAGTTATGATTGCCCCAGATGATGTTACGCTTGTACAAGATGGCAGTGAAGAACGCAGGCGTTATTTGGATACGACGCTTTCGCAGATTTCCCCACAGTACCTCCAACACCTGATTACTTTTAACAATTTGCTCAAGCAACGCAATGCATTGTTAAAAAACTTTGCAGCACAGCGTTATTTTGAACCGTTATTGTTAGAAGCCATTGATCGTCAAATGCCTTTGCCCGCGGCGGCTATCCAAACAGAACGATACGCTATGGTGGCCAATATTCAGCCATTGTTTCAGGAATTGTACCAAACCATATCGGGACACCGCGAAGTGGCTTCCATTGCATTGGACTCCGATTGGCCAGAAAAACAAGATTATGCGGCTATTTTGGAAGAAAACCACTCAAAAGACCGCTATTCGGAACGTACTTCTGCTGGCCCACACCGCGACGATCTATTGTTTGTTTTAGATGGACAACCGCTCAAAAAATTTGCATCTCAGGGGCAATTAAAATCGTTTTTACTTGCTTTACGCCTTGCGCAATTCGAGTACCTGCGCACGCGTATAGGCGGCAGCCCAATTTTATTACTCGATGATATTTTTGACAAATTAGATAGTCTGCGCGTTCGGCATTTAGTAGGACTTTTGCTCGAAAGGCAAGTGCAACAAATATTTATTACCGATACACAACGCAACCGACTGGAAGAAGTCGTAGCCTCTTTTGGTGCGGTATATAAGGTATTTGAAGTAGAAAACGGGACAATTCTTGAATCCTAAGCCGCTGCAAAAGAGTCTGCCTGCGCCATAGCCATCAAATCTTTCCAGTCCTCTGGTATGGTCGTTTCGTTTAACAAGGCCCCTTCTGATAGGTATGGATAAATTTCATCGTATCGCTTCACTTGATTCATCAATACCCGACGGCTAATACCTTTACGATCAATCTTTGAAGGATTATCAAAACCGGCACCTGCCATCAGTTCCACAAAACTAGAAATGGTTTTACGGTGAAAATTAGCTACACGCACCGTTTTATTGTCAATATCCAAGCCTTTTACCAGTTTTTCGTCTTGCGTGGCAACACCTGTGGGGCAAGTATTGCGGTTACATTCCAGCGCTTGAATACAGCCTAAAGCAATCATCATCGCTCGTGCGCAATTGCAAGCATCCGCACCTAATGCGTGCGCCCGAAAAATATCAAAACCAGTAACCACATGCCCCGATGCTATCAAGCGAATTTCTTTGCGCAAACCAAAACCCAACAATGTATTGTGTACAAAAGCAACACCTTCGCGGAAAGGCATACCAACAAAATTACTAAATTCAACAGGCGCCGCACCAGTACCGCCTTCGCCGCCATCCACTGTGATAAAATCGGGGTAAATACCCGTTTTTAAAATGGCTTTACAAATGGCTACAAATTCGTGTTTATTACCGATACAAAGTTTAAAACCTACTGGACGACCACCTGATAACTCGCGCATGGTGGCCAACAACTGCAATAATCCTTCCGGTGTATTAAATGCGCGGTGAAACGGCGGTGAATCGACTTCAATACCAGGCTTGATCTTGCGAATTGCAGCAATTTCTGGTGTGTTTTTAGCAGCAGGCAAAATACCACCATGACCAGGTTTTGCGCCCTGTGATAGTTTCAATTCAATCATTTTGATATTGGGCGGTGCTACAGTTTGGCGAAACGCCTCTGGGTCAAATCCTCCGTCCTCTGAGCGGCAGCCAAAATACCCAGTACCTACTTGGTAAATCAGATCACCACCCGGATTGAGGTGGTACGGACTGATACCTCCTTCGCCTGTATTATGCGCAAAACCACCCAATTTAGCACCTCCATTTAAGGCAGCAATCGCGTTTTTACTCAACGAGCCAAAAGACATAGCGCTCACATTGAGCACACTCAAGGCATACGGCTGTTTGCATTGCTTACCGCCAACGAGTACCCTTGGATGTGACTCTAAATGTTTTTTATCCAAGGCATTGATACTGTGGTTCATCCATTCGTAACCTTCGGCGTATATATCGAGTTGGGTGCCAAATGGCGTTGTGTCCACCTCATTTTTAGCCCTTTGATAAATGATACTACGATCAATTCGACTAAATGGGCGACCATTGGTATCTGATTCTACAAAATATTGATAAATCTTGGGGCGCAACCATTCTGCAATATAGCGCGAGCGGCCTACAAGCGGAAAATTGCGGGTAATGGCATGCGGCTTTTGGATCATATCATTCACACCCACCCACACTAGCGGAGCCACTATCACCATCAGCCATAACCAATAAACAGAAACCAAAAATCCGAGCAGCACAACTGCCGCAATAATTAAAATGGAGCAGAAAATAAATCCTTTGCGCATAAAGTTGGGTTGATGAAATATTTCGGTGCAAATCTATACAATTTAACCCAATAACTTCTTGTATAAGTCTTTCAATTTTTCGGGTTCGGCCAAATGCCACTGCCAAGCATTGAAAACCAACAAATTAGCAATTTGAACTTTAAGCCAAGATCGTCCTTGGTATTTTCTCGCTGATACTTTTGCATTAGAGGGCATGATCAAGAAGCGCAAACCTGCTTTTTTTGCCCGCCGAAGAAAATCGAACTCCTCCATAATGACATAGCGTTCATCATAGCCTTTCATTTGTGCAAAAACTTCTTTTTTAATAAAAAATGTTTTATCCCCGCCTTGGCAAAACATAAAATAAAACTGGGTAAACCAACTATTGATTTTCATAATAAAATTGGGTGAATCGAATTGATAACGAAAACACCCCATTGAAAAGCCTTGTAGTAATGCCTGTTGGATCTGTACCACAAAATCATGTGGAGGCAAGGTGTCCGCATGGACAAAATAGAATATTGGCGCAGTAGCAATACCCGCACCAGCATTCATTTGTATGGCCCTACCCATTGGCGATTGAAGTACAATTACGCCTTTTTCTTTGGCATTTTGCACAGTATTATCGGCGCTACCACCGTCCACTACTATTATTTCGAGGGTGGCATTATTACTGTTGAAACGCAAAAAATCAATTAAATGGCCGATAAGTTCGGATTCGTTGAGGACGGGGATAATGACAGATATGTGCATTTGTTTTTATTTATAAGTAGGCATTATACCGAATTAGGGTACACATTTATTTTTGGTGAAACATTTTGAAATTTGCATCTTTCAACACCACTTACTTACTCCACAATCACCTCATCAATAAACAACCAAGCTCCTTCTTTTGCACCAGGATGCCCCTCCGGAATAATACCAAAAGTAGTTGCCACCAATTTTACATACCTACCTTTGGCTTTTGGCGTGGAAATATTTACACCTTCAATAGAATTATTCATTTTTTCATCGGTATTGATCATTTTTTTGCCTACGGATTTAAAGTTTTTACCATCATCCGAAATAAAGACCTCAATACTTCTTGGTGGAAAAATATAAGAAGGCTTATTGTTCAAATAATTGGTCGCAACGCGATTAATCGGCATTACTTCGCCCAAATCAATTACAGGATCTATATTATGGTTCACCAAACCTACCCAATCATCCCAAGTTTTCATTCCGCCTACTACGCCATCGGTTAGGCTATAAGTATTGCTCCCTTTAAATTTGGAAGGATCTTTGGACATAGTATAGGATTTACCACTCGCTTTGTGTACTAAGTAATTGGCAACCATTGTTTTACCTAGTGGTTTGCCACCACGCCACGCCGCCGCTTTTACCGCTGTTGTTTTTGCCAGCGCGAAAGGAGCGGTATAGATGGGGCTTTCGCCGGTAGGCTCATTACCATTGTTCGAGTATCGGATTTGAGCCGTTGGATCGCCACATGCTAAACTAACCAAGCCACCTGAATAAGTCGCTTTTATATCGTAAAAACTCTTAGCATAATTCACTTTCATAGCATCTAAACGCGCTAGGTGAACCACCATTTTTGATCTAAAATTATCCCAATTCCGTTGTGCCTTGGCCGTCCATGCTACTTCTGCTAGTGCACATGCACGCGGATAGGCCATATAATCTAGATAACTGGGTGAGGCGATATATTCCGTCCATATATTCGCTTGCACACCCAAAATATGCGCGGCTTGCAGGGCTGTCAAACCCTCCGGTATGGGCTCGTAACCATATACTTTTTCGAGTGTCAATAAGCCACCAATGGCCAGCGGTTCGGAATTAGGATCACTTTGGTAATAGTCCAAATAGCAATAAGAAGTAGGTGTCATAATGGCATCGTGATTGGCTTTGACTGCCGCAATACCGCCTTCAATCCCACGCCAACTCATCACTGTTGCATTGGGAGAGAGGCCACCTTCCAATATTTCGTCCCAACCAATCAGTTTTTTACCATGTTTGGCCAACATGACCTCTGCGCGTTGTATGACGTAACTTTGTAGTTCATGCTCGTCTTTCAAACCCTCTTTTCGCATCCGATCTTGGCAACGACCGCATTCTTTCCACTTGGTTTTAGGGCATTCGTCACCACCTACATGCACGTATTCGCCGGGGAAAAGTGGGCATACTTCGTTAAAGACATCCTCAATAAAGGTAAACACCTGATCGTTACCTGCACAAAACACATCCTCGATTACCCCCCATTTTGTAGCCGTGCTATAACCTGCGCCATCGCAACCCAATTCGGGATAAGCCGCTAAAGCCGCTAAGGCATGACCCGGCATTTCAATTTCGGGAACAATAGTCACAAATCGCGCATTGGCATAAGCAACAATCTCTTTCACTTCTTCTTGGCTATAAATATGGCAATAAGGCACACCGTCATACAACTCTGGCACATCCGAATAATGACCCGATAAAGTTTGTGACCTGCAAGCGGCTACTTTTGCTAATTTGGGGTATTTTTTAATCTCGATCCGCCAACCTTGGTCATCTGTGAGGTGCCAATGAAAACGGTTCATTTTATGGATCGCCAAAAGGTCAATATATCGTTTTACAAAAGATACCGGAAACCAATGGCGCGATACATCCAGCATCATTCCACGGTATCCGAAACGCGGATAATCCGTTATGGAACAAGCTTGTGCAGCCCAATCTACACCCGTTTGCACAGTAGAAGAACTTATAGCCGCTGGAAATAATTGCCGAATCGTTTGTACCGCATAAAAAGCACCTGCGCCGCTACCCGCAGTTACCGTTATGCCCGTGGTACCGACCTCCAATTGATACCCTTCCGGCTGTTTAACCGCCTTCGTATCTAGTTTAAATGAAATACAATTCTTTTTTTCGGTTTTAGTTTTGGCATTGGAAGCAATGGAAACTAGTTTATAACCCGTAGAAGTACTGAGCATGCCAGCCAAATAATCTGCTGCCAATTGCATTTCTGAATTTCCAGCAGGAAAAATGATTTTGGTCGTAGCATTTAGCAAAAAACTACCAGTTTTAGAGGCAACTGATACGGGTTCAGGGACGATATGCACCCTTCCCGGCTTTTGACAAAACGTGAAAATAGGGCTTAGAATGAGTACAAATAAAAGAATACGATGCATAAGCAGGTTATTTTAAAGTGACAAAGGAACGATAAAACAATACTACCTAGATTTTTTTTTAAAATTATGTTGATTTAACGACAAATATCGAACTTTGTAACTCTTTTCATGTTTACCTTTGCAGTCCAACAATACATGGACTAAATCCAAATAGTATAATTTACAAGGACAAACATGAATAATCGCCGTCTCATTTATTTAGACAATAACGCCACAACTCCCTGCGATCCACGCGTAGTAGAGACTATGGTACCTTATTTTTTTGAAAAACACGGTAACGCTGCGAGCCGTAGCCACCAATTTGGTTGGGAAGCAGAAGATGCCGTGGACTATGCACGCGAACAAATCGCAAAATTGATCGGTGCGGAAGACAAAGAAATCATTTTCACCTCCGGTGCCACAGAAGGTAATAACCTTGCGATTAAAGGTGTATTTGAAATGTATGCCAAAAAAGGCAACCATATCATAACTGCCGAAACTGAACATAAAGCAGTTTTGGACACCTGTAAGCACCTAGAGAAAGTAGGCGCAGAAGTTACTTACCTCAAAGTACAGGAAGATGGCATGGTCAATCTCGCCGAACTAGAGGCTGCTATCCGTCCAACTACTATTTTGGTATCGCTTATGTGGGCCAATAACGAAACTGGTGTAATTCAAGATATGAAAACCATCGGTCAAATATGTGAAAAACACGGTGTACTGTTCCATTCAGATGCTACACAGGCTGTTGGTAAAATACCAACAATGGTGCGCGAAATGGGTGTACACTTAATGTCTTTCACTGCGCACAAAATGTACGGCCCAAAAGGTGTTGGCGCTTTATATGTAAGCCGCAAGAATCCACGGGTAAAAGTAACCGCACAAATAGATGGCGGTGGCCACGAACGCGGTATGCGCTCTGGCACATTGAACGTTCCAGGTATCGTTGGTTTTGGCAAAGCAGCCGAAATCGCGCGTTTGGAGATGGAGCAAGATGCCGCGCGTTTGAGCAAATTACGCGATCATTTGCAAGCCGAACTCACTAAATTAGAAGAAACGAAGGTAAACGGTAACGAAGGTAGCCGTATGCCGCATGTAGCCAATATCTCTTTCAAACACGTGGAAGGCGAAGGCTTGATGATGACTTTCAACCAAAATATCGCGGTATCATCAGGTTCTGCCTGTACTTCAGCGTCTTTGGAACCATCTTATGTATTAGTAGGTATGGGATTGGGCGATGACTTGGCGCACTCTTCTATCCGCTTTTCCCTCGGCAGGTTTACCACCGAAGAAGATGTGGAAGATGCGATCAAATTGGTAGCAAATGGCGTTAACCATATGCGCGACCTCTCCCCTATTTGGGAAATGTACAAAGAAGGTGTCGATCTTACTAAAATTGAGTGGGCAGCACACTAATTACATTGTAAAGATTTAATTCAAAAAATATAAAAATTATATATTATGGCATATAGCGAAAAATTATTAGAGCATTTCAAGCATCCGCAAAACGTGGGTACTTTGGACAAATCATCTAAATCAGTAGGTACTGGTTTGGTAGGTGCGCCTGAATGTGGCGACGTAATGCGTCTCCAAATCGAAGTGGACGAAGCAACGGGTATTATCCGTGATGCAAAGTTCAAAACATTCGGTTGTGGTTCGGCCATTGCTTCCTCTTCATTGGCTACTGAATGGCTCAAAGGCAAATCTTTGGAAGA
>JAAFHO010000253.1 GCA_013297575.1 Chitinophagales bacterium | reverse complement strand
GATCGTAGCCACAGAGGTACGTAATATTTGCGCTATGTTCGCGATCACCATAGACAATCAGCATATCCATTGCCTCGCGTGACATACACGTACGCAGGCGCGCGAGCCGTTCAGCATAGATTTTTTCGGTCAAAACGGGTTCTGTCGTCGGCATCCCAAAATCGGGGAGGTGCACTTGAGATAGTTGAATATCTTGCATAATTAAGTTAGTATCAATGGCATTTAAAATAATCAAAAGGCTCCAAACAGTCCAAGCAACGGAACATAGCCTTGCAGGAAGTAGAAGCAAATTGAGCAATCATTTCGGTGTTTTTAGATTTACATTGCGGGCACTCCAAAATCCTTTTTTCGCCCATCAAAGCCTTCTTATCCATGGATGCATTTTCAGGAGGCACAATCCCAAACTGGCGTAGTTTGATTTTTCCCTCCTCCGTCATCCACTCGGTAGTCCAAGCAGGGCTTAGTACAGATTTTACTACAACACGCTCATAACCAGCCTCTTGTAAGGTTGCTCTGATATTAATTTCTATCGTACCCATTGCAGGACATCCGCTATAAGTTGGCGTAATCGTAACTTCTACGGTGCCATCCTCCTCTATGTGAGCCGCGCGTAAGATGCCCAAGTCCCGAATCGTTAAAACCGGAATTTCGGGATCGTAAACAGTATCTAATAAATCGTCGATATTTTCCATCGTTAAAACAAGGTTCCATCTCTACGTGGCGGTACAGCACCTATATGTTTATAAGCTTTGTCTGTCGCAATTCGGCCACGCGGTGAACGTTGGATATAACCTTCCATAATAAGGAATGGTTCATGTACTTCCTCAATAGTACCCGACTCCTCCCCTACTGCTGTACCGATGGTTGTTAAACCCACAGGCCCACCTTTAAATTTGTGAATAATGGCATTCAAAATACGATTGTCCATATCGTCCAACCCATGTTCATCTACGTCCAACGCTGCGAGGCCAATCCTTGCAATATCCCGATCGACAATACCCGTACCTTTAATTTGAGCAAAATCGCGAATACGACGGAGTAAGGCGTTGGCAATACGAGGTGTTCCGCGGCTTCGGCGGGCTATTTCGTGCGCACCTTCGTCAGTAATGGGTACGCCAAGGATTTCTGCTGAGCGTTTAACAATATTCTCCAAAGTGGGTACATCGTAATAATCCAAATGGCAGGCAATTCCAAAACGAGCGCGCAGCGGCGCAGTAAGCAATCCCATACGTGTAGTTGCACCCACAAGTGTAAAGGGATTAAGGCTAATTTGAATACTCCGCGCATTAGGGCCTGAATCAATCATAATATCAATCCGGTAGTCCTCCATAGCCGAATAGAGGTATTCTTCCACGACGGTATTGAGGCGGTGTATCTCGTCAATAAACAACACATCACCTGGCTCCAGATTCGTCAATATACCTGCCAAATCACCTGCTTTTTCCAATACCGGCCCAGAGGTCATTTTTAAAGATGCCTCTAATTCATTGGCTACGATATGCGACAAGGTGGTTTTACCCAAACCCGGCGGCCCATGCAGCAAGACATGATCGAGTGCATCGCCACGTTGTTTGGCGGCTTGGATAAATATTTGTAAATTATCCACAATTTTTTGTTGACCCCGAAACTCGTCCAAGAGTTTAGGTCTGAGTGCCTTTTCAATTACCTTGTCCTCACTGCCCTGTGGTTCATTTGCCATTTCTTTACTCAAACTAAGGATAAAACAGATTTTTGAGGCTGTTTGAACGCAAATTTAAAACGATTTGTTTGTTGCTTGTTTGTTTTTTTGTCATTTAATAAAAAATAGCCTTTTTATACATAACTTTGCGCGTTTTTTTGATATAAATAAAGTATGATTTTTTTCAGTACTGCAGCACAACCAAGCGTTGAGATACTTGGTATTACGATTACTGACCCCATTACGTCCCTAACTGGGCTGATGATTGCGGGGATTTGTGGTGTCTTTTGCTATAAGTTGCGACACATCAACTTCAAAGACCCCATTTTGGTGTATATGTTTTCTTTTCAAGCACTTTTAGGATTGTCTAGTTTTTTTGGGGCACTTTTTGGTCATGCTTTTCAGCATAATTTGGGCGTGGTATGGAAAATTCCAGGTTGGCAATTAGGTATGTACGCTGCTTTTTGCATTGCACAAGCCACCTTGTTAAGGCTTTATGGCAAAAAAGAAAATGATCGTTACCGGAAATTTACCCGTATCAATACGCTGCTATTGTGTTTGTGCGCCGTGATGAATCTTATTCAACTTAAATTGGCATGGGTAGAAGTTTATACCGCCATTGGCCTCGTCGGCATGATGGTTACAGGAGAGTATATGATGTTCAAAAAAGGAGAGCAAAAGATCAGTAAGTTAATGATGAGCGCGGTAATCCCCATGCTGTTTGCAGTTACTTTTCATTTATTAAAATGCTCCATCAGTATTTGGTTCAATTATTTTGACATTGCCCATATTTTTATGTGCGCAACAGCATGGTATTTCTACAAAGCCAGTCAAGAACAAGCATCTATAACCGAGCCAAATTCAGTCCATTCGGATATGCTTTATTCACCAACGCAACTATAGCATTCATTACTTTCTGATCCCGCTGAAAATCCAAATCACCCAATTCAATCACCAAAATAGGTAAGCTATTTTCGGATTTAAAAAACTCTAAATAAGCATTTTGGATTTCTTCCAAATACTCAGGGGCAATATTTTGCTCCATATCGCGACCTCGTTGGCGGATTTGCCGTAATAGTGCGTCTATTGGGCGATGTAAATACACTAATAAATCTGGTTTGGGAAAAGTGCTATTCAATACACCAAACAAGCGTTGGAACAAACGAAATTCCTCGTCATTCAAGTTATTTTTTGCAAAAAGCAAGGTTTTCACAAAAAAATAATCCGATGCTACCGATTGTTGAAAAAGATTGGGAGACGCAAAATGCTCTTGTAACTGCTTATGCCTTTCGGTCATAAAAAACAGCTCCACAGGAAAGGCATACCGCTCCGGTTGTTGGTAAAAAAAGGGTAAAAATGGGTTATCAGTAAACTGTTCGAGGATGATATTACACTCGAAATGTTCCGCCATTTTATGGCAAAAAGTAGTTTTACCCGAACCGATATTCCCCTCAATAGCAATAAATGGGTATTGCTGAAACGGATTTTCCATAAAATACTAATCGAGCATCATCACGTCAGAATCGTCTTCACAATCCATATACAATTGATCAATAGCCACGTTGAGTGTTGGATGTTCCAATTCGGGGTCTAGTTCCATCATAGGCACCAATACAAAAGCGCGTTTGTGCAATTCTGGGTGTGGAATTTCCAGTCCTTTATCGCGAACAATTCTTTTTCCGTAAAAAAGAATATCAATATCTATGGTGCGTGGGCCCCATTTTTCTTTGCGTTCGCGCCCCAATTCGCGCTCTATTTTGGTAATTTCTTCCAACATAGCACGTGGGTCTAAGAGCGTATTCACCATTACTACTTGGTTTACAAAAGCATCCTGATCGGTTTTGCCATAGGGTTGTGTTTCGTAAAAATGGCTGGATTTTACAATTTTGCCCACTTTTTTGTGGATAAGCGTAGATGCTGAAACTATATTTTCTCGACGATTGCCTAAATTGCTGCCTAATGACAGATAGACATTAATATATTTTTTAGTGTGTAGCGGCTGCATACGAAATAACTGGTTGTCTTAAATTAATAATCAGGAACGCAAAAAGTGAATATTTTCGCGTTCATCAAGGCGCAAAGGTAGAAAACAAAGACCGTGTGGAAAGAATATTTCTTATCTTTGCACCCGCATTTAAAAAAAAATAATAATTTTATGAAAATCGCTATTAAAATAAGCCTTTTTAGTACCCTTTTGGGTATATTTGCTTGCAAAAATGTAGATCAAAATCTTGTAAAAGATATGCAGCAAGCAACAACTACGATTGAATCGGCAAAACCAGCCATAGAGCAAGCATCACAGGGATTAGCTAATCTACAGAACAAAATACTACCTGTGGCGGATAAAGCGCCTAGCGAAGCCATTCAATATATGACCAAAAGAATGGGCGACAAGTACAGCGTAATGATGTCGCAATACAACGCAACAAAAACCGAACTTGAACAACTGAGCAAAAAATACAGCGACGGGAAAATCAAAACAGAAGAAGTTAGTCAACGTTTTTCTGCTTTAAAAGCACAAGTAGCAGATTTTGAAAAAGGTTTTGCTGCGTTTACAGCTATGACTAATCGCCCGTTAGAAGATCTCGAAAAATTAGGTGAGAATATGCTACAATCAGATCAAAAGGCAGGAGTACAAGTTAATCCCAATGCGACGCCCACCGATGCAGACGTAGAAGCAGGTCGCGCTGCACCTCAAACAGATGCTAATACTACAGATGGCGCAAAGCAAAAACAAAAGGCAACCGGCGACGGAGGCACTTTATTGAAAAAAGATTAATCATGTGCTGAATGTAACTTGGGGATAAAGACGATCTAAAATCCTAGTTATGTTATCAGCACAGAACTAATACTTACCCATGTATTGCACTATCTATGGACAGCACAGAACTCCTTCGAAAAGTACGTGAAATAGAGATTCGAACCCGCCGTTTGAGTCAACACCTCTTTATGGGTGGATATCACAGTGCTTTCAAAGGACGTGGTATGTCTTTTTCAGAGGTGCGCAATTATCAATACGGCGATGATGTCCGTAATATCGACTGGAACGTAACAGCAAGGACAGGTGAGCCTTTTGTGAAAATATTTGAAGAGGAACGCGAATTAAATGTCGTACTAATGGCAGATATGAGCGCTTCCTCCTTTTTTGGAACAGGGCTTGGTGTGGATAAAAAAGATTTTATCACAGAAATATGCGCTGTATTGGCCTTGTCTGCCGCATCAAACCATGATAAAACGGGCTTACTCATGTTTGATGAAAAGCCAGGACTCTATTTGCCACCTACGCAAGGCAGGCCGCATAATTTACGGATTATTCGCGAATTATTGAGCAAACAACCCGGTGGGAATGCAACTGATTTAGCATCTGCTTGCGTTTATCTCCGAAATGTGTTAAAAAAACGAAGTATTTGCTTTATTATTTCTGATTTTTATAGCACATCAGATTTTGAAACAGCATTGGGTATTCTAGGCAGAAGACACGATTGTATCGGTATCCATGTTTGGGACAAAACCGAAAGACAACTCCCTGATTTAGGTATCATTGAGGTACAAGACCCCGAAAACAAGCAACGATTTTGGGCAGATACCACCAATCCTGATGTCAGAAAAAAATACACACAACAGTTCGATCAACATAAAAAACAAGTAGAAGATATTTTTCAACGTTCAGGATGTGATTTAATCAGCCTCCGCACGGATTTGGATTATACCAATACGCTGTTACAATTATTTGAAAAAAGGAATAAATAATGGCTAATACCTACCTAACCTTATCTAAACAAACCGTGAAAAAAATATTTATCTATACCATACTACTTTTAGGCATTGCTTGTACTGGCACGAAGGATCAACACCAAATTGATGCCATCAAACTAGAAGAACTCCTAAAAACAGAAGATATTCAATTGATCGATTTAAGAACTCTTAATGAGTTATCGTCAACAGGCAAAATAGCAACAGCCATACATATCAACTTTAATGGTGCAGATTTTAAGTCCCAAATCAACCAATTAGATAAAGAAAAACCCACCATTATCTATTGTGCATCGGGTAAACGAAGCAGAAAAGCAACTTCAATAATGACAGAAATGGGATTTAAAACCATTTACGATTACACAGGAGGTATGAATGATTGGACGGCCAAAGGTAAAAAAACGGTAAAAGATTAGTAACACAGTCTAACGATGCTGATAATTCTTGTGTTTTTCGCTATTATACTGTGTCCATAGTGACATGATTAAACGAGCCGCCAACCCAAATGCGGCAAGAATACTTCCTACACTAAAAAAAAGCATTTCATTGTACATATAAGATTCAATATTTCGCTTGGAGGACACCGGTAAATGGCCTGTCATTTGATCCCACATGTGTTCTTCTACATACACCATAAACTCATTTAAGTGAGAAATAAAAGCAAAAACAACCGGTACTAAGGCAATCAGGATAAATGCTTTCAGTATTTGTTTTTTGCCAATAAGACTTGTATTCAAAGCAAAAATGTGTCGCCCCAAAGTAATTAAAGCGATAATAAAAAAAATATTGGAAGTTTGAAACAACCAAATCACTCCTGCACTCCAAATAGGCCACATAACTGCTACCACGACAACCCCAGTCACCGCCCACCACAATAATTCTACTAATAAGTAAAGTCTAATTTCTTTCATATAGCATTGAAGAACAACCAATCACGCTTATTGTTTTTGCTACCAGTTATTAAAAGCCGCATTAAAAATATCTTCCAATAATTGCTTCGTTATTTCATCTATTAATCGGTCTTGTACTGCTGTTAAATCAGCATCACTCGGAAATTCCGAAAAAAAACTAAAACTACGCCCGGCCTCAGGAAAATCTGTTTTAAGCCCTTCCTTATTGATGATATAATTGACAAAAACATCAATTTTCAACTGGTTTCGTGCTACGGTTTCTCCAGGTTTGGGCGCCAAAGGTACTACATTAAAACCAGTTATGCGACCGCTAAATTCACAATCAGGGGTATCATTTTTCAGGTTTAGTGGTGTTTCTGTTCGTACTTTATCTTTTAATTTTTCGGAAAAATCAATCGCTAAAGTAGGCGGAGCATTTTGCGCCGAAGTCTCAAATGTGCGTACAGCAAAGGATTTAATATTCGGATCAATCGAGATACCTTTAAACGAATAACAAGATCCGAAAGTAAGCGCAATGATAAGGAGTAAATATTTCATTAATTATGTTGATAAATATTTGTGGAAGCACTAGTACTTTGCTAGGCTTTATCTTTCTTTTTCTTTATTTTTTCTGTTTTAGGTTTCCCAAAAACATTACTTCCTTTCACTTCTTCTTTTTGTGGCTCAACAGTCGGTGGTTCTGCTTGTGAATCATTAAATACCTTATCAATAAACTTCCAGTGGCCGTTTTTTTGCAATTTAAGTCCATCGTAACTACCATCTGGAACCGCAGTTATGCCCTTACCAAAAGGGCTTCCCATAGGAATTAAATGCTCAAAAAGGATCATTTGATATAACTCGTCCCAATTACACTTGACCGATGCCTCCGCTGAATATTCTAGGAAAATACGCATTTCTGGCCCCTTTGGGTTGCGTTCTTCGCGGTCAAAAACCATTGCACCAAACTCTGGTTTTCCGGCAGGTGTAAAACTCAATACGTCAATAACCTTTCGCTTTTGGAAAAACGCAAAGGCATCGTAGCCCAAAAGCAGGTATTTGCGACCTTGTTTGGTATCAAATTGTATCATATTATAGTACAATGCTCCATACCATCGTTCTGGCTCAAGTATTTCGTGTGTTGGTTTGGGAAACTCCATTTCATCGCTTCGGTCAATGAGCGGAAATAACGATAGTTCACTTGAATTACGTTGAATAGCGCCGTAGTAGCGATAGGTGGAATCATTTACAAACAATTGCCAAGTAAAAATCTTAAAACTACTATCAGGTGGCGATAGAATAGAAATGCTTTTTAACCGCTCAAATGGATAATTAAACGAGTTTTTTGTTTTTAAAGAACGCACCAAACCTGTAATGAGCTGCCTGCAAGACGCAAAACGCTCCTGT
>JAAFHO010000252.1 GCA_013297575.1 Chitinophagales bacterium | reverse complement strand
CCAAAGTAGTGGCAAAACCCAACATGTCGATGATCAATAATTCACGGATATAAGTCCCCCATTCATGTCTATGGTAGCCCAATGCTTTTTGTGCCAACACCGCAGCAAACATTACAACCAATTGCAACACAAACATCAAACCCAGTATTGCCATATATTTGCCCAACCAAATTGTCCAGTTTTTGGTAGGTAGCGCATCATTAATATCGTTCATCTGGTGCGTCCGTTCTTTCCAAATGACATACCCGCTGAAATACACCATAATGATGATCGTAAAGAGGTAAAAAGAACCCCTAATCATGTTAATCATGGTATAAGTTACGGGTAACTCGTGTGTACCATAGCCTTCGTTGGCAAACATAAGATTGGGTATACAGTTCAATAGCCCCATGAACGCCAATAAAATAAACGCTACACTGCGCACCGTTCCGAGCCATTCGGTTTTAAACTGGCTCCACAATTGTTGCAGAACAATACCTGTACCGGTTTGGGGCGATACTTTGGGTAATGCATCCGAGCGACCGAACGTCGCTTCTTGTGCCGTTTCCGCCGCCTGTTTCTTTTGCTTTTTAGCACCAATTTTTTTATCCGAAAAGTCAAAGCGGAGGTAACCAATAACCAACCCCGCCAAACCTACAACTAGCCAGATCAAACGATTGAGGAGCAAATTGCCCTGCAAACCCATAGATAGTGTGTTTTTATCTTCAACCGTCCAATATTTTGATTCTAAACCAAAGGCACTGAATCCAAAAGGATCTAATAATGCAGCCATTTGCTCGTTTTTCATATCATTGATGAAATTTCCGGCAATGATATACCCCACTAGTAGCGCCGCCGCTGTAACAAAGGAGTAAAGTGTAGAGCGCGTATTGACTGAAACTGCGTAAATAAGGCAGCCTGAAAATAGCAAATTAGGCACTGCAAACACCAAAAAACCATTGATATGCCCTCCTAACTCAAATGGTCCAAATCTGTTGGCGGGTAGCCATTCAAAGGCTTTGTTCAGTTCCACACCCGCCCACATACCAAGCGAAACGCCCAGCATCGGGATGAGCGCGATGATAAAAGCACCAAAGAAATGGCCAAAATAGTAGCCACTTTTGCTGATGGGTTTGGAAAATATAATCTGACTGGTTTTTCGCTCAAAATCGCGGATCGCAGCAGTATTAAGGAAGGCCGTAGCCAAAAACAAGCCGATTAAGGAAAATACGCCATACCAGTTTTGCGCAACAAATGGTGCATTTTTGTGCACATTACCAAAACTACCCCCAATACTAATTTGATCGGAAATAGTGCCCCCAAAGCAAAAAAGGGCAATGATGGCTAAAAATATCCAAGGCATGGGAGATTTTTGTCCCACACGCAATTCAAATTTAAAAAAAGTACTAAACATGTGTCGATTTATTCAATTGAACTGATTATTTCGATTTAAAAAATCAAACAGTTTGGTTAATTTTAGAGAAAAACACTTCTTCGAGCCCTGCTTCGGTAGGCAAAAACTCGTTGCCCGGATCGTCGTCACTGATGATGTGAATCACGGGTTTTCCTGCAATTAACTTATTGGAAATCAAATTTTTACCATAAAGCACTTGTATGGCATCCAGTTCTGACTTATTGATGGATTTTTTCCAAACCCTACCATGTAATTGTACCAAAGCCGCATCGGGGGTACCAGCGTAGAGTACTTGACCGCCATTGATGATCGCCATATTGGGACATAATTCCTTTACATCCTCTACAATATGTGTACTGAGGATTACAATCACGTTTTCACCAATTTCGGAGAGTAGGTTATAAAACCGATTGCGCTCGCCAGGATCGAGGCCGGCGGTAGGTTCATCCACTATAATCAATTGAGGATCACCCAATAACGCCTGCGCAATCCCAAAGCGCTGACGCATACCACCCGAATAAGAAGAAACGGCCTTTTTTCGGTGTTCCCAGAGGTTAACACGTTGCAATAATGCGCCCACTACTTCCTTTCGGTCTTTACCAGAAATACCTTTGAGTACGGCCAAATGATCCAACATTTCTATCGCAGATACCCGTGGATACACGCCAAATTCTTGTGGTAAATAACCCAAAGTACGGCGGACTACTTCTTTATCGGTGAGTACATTGATGTCGCCAAGGGTAACTGTGCCGCTATCGGCATCCTGTAGGGTAGCCAATGTGCGCATCAGGGTGCTTTTGCCTGCGCCATTGGGGCCGAGTAGCCCGTACATACCCGTAGGTATATCCAGCGAAACATCCTGAAGGGCTTTTACGCCGTTGGAATAGGTTTTGGATAAATTGCGAATGGTAAGTTTCATATCTGCTGTTGAATGCGTTGTGAGTGTGTATTATTGTTTTATCGTTCCTTGGTGTCACAAGATGACGTTAACAAATCATTAAAGGTGTCAAACATTAGAGGAATTAATGTAAATGACTGACGAAATACTGCTTTTGAGGGATAAACATTATTTTTTTAATACCCTTTTCAAAAAAACCATTATAGATTCGGTATAGGCCGTGCCGCCATAAGTGGACAGATCGTTGTGGTGTGCGCCTTGAACGGGATAAAATTGCTTGTCGGGACTGGCTAAATGGCCAAAATTAAATTGCCCATAATTATAACTAATCCGCTCATCCTCAGTGCCATGCGACATAAAAACGGGGCATTTTATGCGCGCTGCTGCCTCATAGGGCTTAATGGAATCTGGTTCAAAACCGCCTTGGAGCGCAGCCCGCTGTATGGCATTGTCAGCAAATGTATGCGAAGATACTTTGAACATACGCCATTGATAATCATACACAATATTCCTAAAATCGGAGAAGGTACTTTCCACAATACCAAAGGCAATACGTGGGTCATAAGCCATAGATTGTAGCGCAATAGCACCACCCAAAGAGTGCCCCCAAATGCCAATACGCAGCGTGGAATCGCGAGCAAGCAGATAATCCATTAATAGCGCAATGTCTTTTTTCTCCTTATATCCATACGTGCAACAAGTACCGCCGCTTTGCCCGTGCGCACGCGAATCCATCATTACGGTGGAATAACCCGCTGCCCAAAGCCATTGTGCCGTGGGTAACCAGCGCTCTTTGCAATTGCCTACGCCGTGGAGCAGTATAATAACAGGCCGCTGTACGGAATCATGGCGCACCCAAATTCCTTTCATTAAGGCACTATCAGCAGCATACAGGTTGATGGCCTCTGCCGGAAGGTTAAAATCGGCGGGTGTACGTTCCCAATTCACGCGTCGAGGATAAAGGATCATCCCCGGAGCGATATAGTAAAGTGCTGTAAGCAGGATCAGCAATATAATGCTGGCTCCGATGAGTAAGCGTCGCAATAGTTTCATGGTTCAAATTTAATTAAACACAGCGTATATGGCATTTTTTTTATACAAACAAGTATAAATTAAGGGTTTTATCGTAAACTATGGACGACCAGAATTTTAAAAGAACGTAATAATTATTCGTTCCTTGGCTAAAATTACACCGATCTTTGCACCATGAAATGGAACTATTTATTTTTGTTTTTCAGTATGTTGGTACTGATTCAGGCTTGTCAACGCGATCCGTACCGCGAGGGTGCGCTTTTGTACAAAATGCAATGTGCTAATTGCCACGGCGACGAAGGGCAAGGGCTGGGGGAATTGATCCCGCCGCTGGCAAAATCGGATTATTTAACACCACACCGTGCCGAATTACCTTGTTTATTAATAAAAGGGCAAAATGATACCATTATCGTAAATGGTAAAAAATATTTCGACCAAGCGATGCCCGCTAACCCAGCACTCAGCGATGTGCATGTAGCGAATATCCTCAATTATATCCATAACAATTGGGGAAATGAACAGCCCGATTTTACCTTGGATGAGGTAAGAAAAGCAATTGCACCTTGTAGATAACCGATATTTTAGCGCTCCATATCTCGTTCCTCATCGTTCGTCTCTAAAAAAGATTGTACCTTTGCACCCCATTTCATGGATTATTCAAAATTGTTTAGATGTCTTTTACTGAAGAAATAAGCCGCAGGAAAACTTTTGCGATCATTGCCCACCCGGATGCGGGCAAAACCACCCTCACCGAAAAACTCTTGCTTTTTGGTGGTGCCATCCAAACAGCAGGTGCTGTAAAAAGCAATAAAATTAAAAAAAGTACGGTCTCCGACTTTATGGAAATCGAACGCCAACGCGGTATCTCGGTGAGTACGTCTGTGATGGGTTTTGATTACCGCGACCTCCAGATCAATATCCTCGATACACCCGGCCACGAAGATTTTGCGGAAGACACCTACCGTACACTTACTGCTGTTGACTCCGCTATTGTGGTAGTGGACGTGGCCAATGGTGTGGAAAAACAAACCGAAAAATTGACCAAAGTGTGTCGTATGCGCGATACACCGATTATTTTCTTTGTCAATAAAATGGACCGAGAAGGTAAGGATGCGTTTGACTTGCTCGATGAAATTGAACAAAAATTATCGGTACGCGTATGCCCGTTGTCGTGGCCGATTGGTATGGGATCGCGTTTCAAAGGCGTTTATAATTTGTATGCAAAATCGTTGGTACTCTTTAATCCGCATGGCACTCAAGACGAAGGCGATCTGATTATTTTTGAAGACCTTGCTGATCCAGATTTGGAAAAGTATATTGGCGAAACACCTGCACGCGAACTACGTACCGAAGTAGAAATGGTGGAAACCGTTTATCCCGAGTTTTCGCGCGAAGAATATGCCAATGGCAATATTTGTCCAGTGTTTTTTGGCTCGGCTGTCAATAATTTTGGGGTAAAGGAAATGTTGGATTGCTTTGTAGAAATAGCACCACCACCATTGCCACGTATCACCGAAGAGCGCGTGGTACTACCCGAGGAAGAAAAGTTTTCAGGATTTATTTTCAAGATTTTTGCCAATATGGATCCGCGCCACCGCGACCGCATTGCCTTTTTGAGGATCTGTTCTGGTAAATTCGAGCGCAACAAAAACTACCGCCATATTCGATTGGGCAGGGAGATGAAATTCCCGAATCCTACCGCTTTTATGGCCTCGCGCAAAACACTATTGGATGAAGCCTTTCCGGGCGATGTCGTGGGTTTGTACGATTCAGGTAATTTTAAAATAGGCGATACTTTAACGGAGGGAGAAATCTTGCACTTCAAAGGGATTCCGTCCTTTAGCCCCGAGCAGTTTCGCTATGTGGAAAATGCCGATCCACTCAAGCAAAAGCAATTTGCTAAAGGTTTGGATCAATTGATGGACGAGGGCGTGGCACAAATGTTTATCCGCCAAAGTGATGGCCGCCGGATCATTGGTACTGTAGGCGCGCTCCAGTTTGATGTGATACAGCATCGTTTGGAAAGCGAATACAATGCAAAATGCCGTTACGAACCCGTAAGTTTGCACAAAGCCGCTTGGGTACACGGATCTGCGGCAGATATGAAAGAATTTTTGGAACGTCGTAAACGCGATATTGGTAAAGATAAAGACGATAATTGGGTGTTTTTGGCCGAAACAGGCTGGGTACTTCAAACAGTACAAGAGGCATTCCCTAATATTGAGTTTAGATTTACCAGTGAATAGGTTGCTTTTATAAGTTTAATATAAACTTATTACAGGGTATATTAGGTTGTATTGCAGCGTGGTAATGGTAAAAAACAACGCAAAATTGGTTCAAAAGCCCCAATTCCAAGTATTAACTCATATAGTAGCCGTATTTATGCGCACTAAATCTCGACAAATTTGCGTTATTTTCAAAAAACTAAAATCAAGAATCATAAACCATACATCATAAATCATATCTCCCTACCTTTGTCCCGCAATGAATCGTTCCGCATATAATTTGCCAAATCTGCTCACACTAACCAACCTGTTCTGTGGTTGTTGCGCAGTATTATACCTTTTCCATGGTCGTCCGGATACTGCTGCTTGGTTCACTCTCAGTTCGTTTATCTGTGATTATCTGGACGGAATGTTGGCGCGCGCGCTCAAGATCAGTTCTCCATTGGGAAAAGAATTGGATTCGTTGGCCGATGTCGTGAGTTTTGGGGTAGTGCCTGGAGCGATGCTGTATATGTTATTGGCCAATGGCGACACCGCGCAGATACACAGTGCCGGACTGCCCGCATTTATTTTGTCGGCATTTTCGGGTTTGCGTTTGGCAAAATTCAATTTGGATACACGGCAAACCACCTATTTTATGGGTTTAACCACGCCAGCCTGTACGCTATTTGTGTTGGGTATTACCTTGTCGGCTTGGAAAAACCTATTTGGTATCGGCGATTTTTTTAGGTCAAATACGTGGTTGATTTATTTGCTCATCCCCGTTCTGTCTGCGCTACTATTGAGTGAAATACCCATGTTCGGGCTCAAACTCAAAAGTTTGGATTGGAAAAGCAATGCGCCAATATTTGCTATGCTCACGATCCTTGTGCTTTCCGTTTTTTTTGTAAAAATATTAGCATTGTCCATTACAGTGCTGTGTTATATTGCGATATCCATCCTGTTTAAAGAAAAAGTAACAGGATAATTTTTTTTGTACATGAAATATTCAGCAGAAATAGACATCATGCCGCACGACGGCTTGCTCGATCCACAGGGCAAAACAGTATTGAATAACCTTAAGCACCTCCACCTCTCCGATGTGTCTGATGTGCGCATTGGCAGGCATGTAAGTATGCAATTCGAGGCCACTGGTGCCGAGGAAGCACGCGAAAAAGTGGAAACTGCCTGCCAAAAACTATTGGCTAACCTGATCGTGGAAACTTACCGCTACGAACTGAAGGAGGTATAACGGATTGCTATGTCCGCCCAACGCCACAGTGATTTGATCCGCGCCGAAGCCCACCGCTTGGGCTTTGCGTTTGTGGGTTTTGCCCGCGCCGAAAGGCTCGATAGCGAGGCCTCAAAACTGGAAAAATGGCTGCAACAGGGCGCACACGGGCGTATGGCGTATATGGAAAACCATTTCGATATGCGCCTCGATCCAAGGCTATTGGTGCCCGGTGCTAAAACCGTGATTTGCCTCGCCTTCAATTACCACAATCCAGCACGACAAACCGATCCCGATGCGCCCAAAATAAGCCAATACGCTTATGGCGAGGATTATCATTTTGTGGTAAAAGACAAACTGAAATCACTTCTGGCTTATATGCAGACCGAAATAGGTGAGGTAAATGGTCGTTGCTTTGTAGATAGCGCGCCGGTGCTGGAACGCGAATGGGCGCGGCGGGCAGGTATCGGCTGGAATGGCCGCCATACGCTGACGATAAATCCCAAGCGCGGTTCCAATTTTTTTCTAGCAGAAATCATCTGCGATCTTACCCTTATTCAGGACGATCCTATCCGCGACCATTGCGGCACTTGCACGCGTTGTATCGACGCTTGCCCCACCAAGGCCATTGCGCCGGAGGGTTATTTTTTGGATGCTTCCAAATGTATATCCTACCTTACGATTGAACTCCGCGATACACTTCCGCCCGAATTTTCCGATAAAATGGACAATTGGATGTTTGGTTGCGATATTTGTCAAGATGTATGCCCTTGGAATCGTTTTTCGGAACGACACCAAGAACCTGCTTTTGAGCCGCACCCCGAATTACTGCAGATGACCCGTAAAGAATGGGTAGAACTCACAGAAGAGGTATTCGCACGGGTATTCCGTAAATCGGCGGTAAAAAGGGTGAAATATGCAGGATTGGTGCGGAATATTAGGGGATAGGGGTATCAATCTATTATAAT
>JAAFHO010000251.1 GCA_013297575.1 Chitinophagales bacterium | reverse complement strand
AACCACTAAAAAATTAGTGGGTGGTGGCTGTGATGGCTGCGAACTGATGTTTGTCGATATGCCTAAAAATATAAACGCCACAGACACCAGTGCAGGATGGACTGAACAAGGCGTAAAACTATTGGTCACAGGCAAAGTATATCAAATGGACGGGAAAACACCCGCAAAAGACGTGATTATATATTATTGGCAGACCGATCATAACGGGTATTATTCACCCAAATCTACCACCAATAAAGCCGCTCAGCGGCACGGACATATCCGGGGCTGGGTAAAAACAGACCAAGCAGGCCGATATGCTATTTATACCATTCGGCCCGCACCCTATCCAAATGAAACGATTCCGGCACATATCCATACCTCCATAAAAGAACCCGATATCGAAAACGAATACTATATTGATGAGTTCGTTTTTGATGATGACCGACTATTGACAGGCGATAAAAGGGGCGCACTTGAAAATAGGGGAGGAAGTGGTATTTTGAGGTTGATAGAGGTCAATGGACTTTTGGTTGCCGAACATAATATCGTTTTAGGCGTAAATATTCCTAATTATCCACAAAAAACAGTGAATTCAAGCATAAATAATTCAGGGCTTCAAATTGGAGAAGACCAACCTTCCTTTATACCACACCATGCATGGGGTCCTGATAAAGGCACTAGAACCTGTCCTGTTTGCAAATATGGTCGTTATCATGGCATCGTATATTTTGTGGGTAACCATCCGGATTGGGCAGATATAAAAAAGTGGTTGCTTTATTTGGAGACAGAAAGCGGTAACAGAAATAAATACCTAAAAGCATATTTTGTCTATGGCAATGAAACTGGTTATTCCAAGCCGCAACGCCAAGCGGAATTAGAAAAAATCGGGAAAGAAATTGGTTTGGTCCATATAGCACTCACCTATGTGCCTTCCATGACAGATGCGGAAAGCGAAGCAAATTTGAATAAAATTGACCCTGCTGCAAAAAATACGTTTGTCATTTATCGGCACAGAAGTATCATCGATAAGTATGTCAACCTAGAAGCAACGGAGGATAACTTTAAAATGATGTCGAAGGTATTAGATCAGACTGGAGGTGATTATTTTCAGTTTAAGGAATTGGGGCATGATTGAAATGCTTATTTTAATCATTTACGAAGAACATTCCTGCTTATTTTTGGCAGTACATCGACAATATTAAGATAATATTAAGAAACAAAAACTCACCTATCTGCTTGCTATAATACGATCATTCTCTTCCTAATAAAGGCCAAATACTGACATGTCAGGCCACCCCCACTAAAAAATTAGTGGGCTAGGGCTGTGATTTATGATAGTTGTATCCTGATATTTAGTAAGGCCAAATAACCCTAAAAAATTGTTTTCCAAGGAATTACAAATGGAAGTACAAGTACCCAAATCACAAAAAAAACAGCCATTCCTTTGGGGTATGGTTGATGTTTTATCGCCTCTGGCAGGGCTGCAAATATCAACCACGCGCCTTTATAAACGAGTTGAAATAACAGTACCAAACTCATTTTTTCGGGAAAAAATATACCCAAAACAGAGAGTACAAAAATCGCAAACCACAAAGCACCCACCAAACGAATGGCCTCGGAATAGGCGAAATGATCTTCAAAAATGGTCATTTGGGCGGTCTTGGGGTAGAATAAACTGGTTATACTTATCCAACCTGCTACGATGATATTAGCGAAATAAACTAATTTTAGTGCTGTCATTTTATTGATTTGTAACTGAATGAGTGAATAATAGTTCACGGGTTAAATAACCAATGTTTTTAAGGCTTTTCGGCTATTTTCTTAACGTTATCCATAACTTCGGGCAATATATTTTTAAATTTTTTGCCAAATATATTGGCAAATATACCACCCGACAAGCCAGAAAACCACACCTCATGTGTGAAGTAATTACGCCCGTTTTTAATGACTAAAAAACGTTTGACGTATAGGCCCCCTAACGGCAACTTGGTTTTGAAAGTATAGGATACACCTGGTTCAAAAGACACGATCTTGAAAGTAGATTTCCGATCCTCCAAGGATAAAATACGCCCTTTCGCATGTAAGCCAAAAGGTTCGTCCATGGAAGCCTCTTTTAAACCCGTATCCCATGTTTTCCATTGTGGTACATCTGTCCAAATCTCCCAAATTTTATCAGCAGGAGCAGATGTTTCAACGGTGTGCCAAAAATGTTTTTTTGTAATTTTCTTTTCCTGTGCATAGGTATGCAATGTAAGCATGGTGAATAATGTAATAAATAATGTGTGCATAAATTGACTTTATTAATTTTGTGCAAAGGTCTATCGTTCACTATTTATTACACTTCACCTATGTTAAGTTCGTTTTGTCATCGTACTTTTTCTAATTCTGCTTAAGGATTGTGGAGCGATCCCCAGATAAGAAGCGATGTGTTTGAGTGGAACACGTTGTAGCAATGGATCGTGTTCAAAAAGCATTTTTTTATACCGATTTTCAGCCGTTTCGGTTTGCATTTCTTCTAAAATTTCATCGGTGTAGGTTTGTACTTCCTGAATTAATTTGCGAGCAAAAGTATTCCATGAAGGCAGATTGAATAGGGATCGGACATTTTCGGAAGTCATTGCCCACAAAACGGTATCTTCTAATGTTTCAATGCTTTCTTTGGCCGGAATTTGGGCTTCAAAACTCTGTATAGAAGTAAAACAATACGGGATATCGGTAAAATATTTTGTTATATCATTACCATTTTTTAGGATAAAAAAACGCAATAACCCACTTTCCAAGAAATATAGATGCCGACAAATTTTTCCCTCTTCTAGTATAATTGTCTCTTTTTTGACCTCCATACGCACCAAATACTTTTCGATGTTCGCCCATTCGGCATCAGAAATCATGGTATAGTTATGGATGAATTGTCGAAATGGGTGCATAGACTTCATTTATTTAAAGTATAAAAACGTGTGTGTTTACTAGAATCAGGTACAAATAAACCATGTTTCGCCATGTAAAGCATAAAGAATGATATTTTTTTGCAAAAAAATTTAAAAAACAAATGCGAAACCAAATAGTTGCGCGTACATTTGCAACCGATTAGTTTCATAATTAAAAAAACAAAAGATGCGCAAGTTAAAATTACAAGTACAAATGACCATTGATGGGTTTATCTCAGGCGCAAATGGAGCCATGGATTGGATGCTTTTGCCATGGAGCGACGATTTAATGGCATTTGTTACCGACCTCACCGAACCTGTTGACACCATTTTATTGGGCAAAAATCTCGCCCAAGGCTTTATTCCGCATTGGAAGGCTGCATTAGACCAACCTAATCCAGAGCCAGGTGCTCAAAAATTTGTAGAAATCCCCAAAATTGTGTTTTCTAAAACCGTAACCGTATCAGAATGGGATAATACTGTCATAGAAAATGGTGATTTTGTTGCTGCTATCCATGCGTTGAAACAACAAGACGGTGGTGATATGATCGCTTATGGTGGCGGTCAGTTTGTGTCGTCATTGATTAAAGAGCAATTGATTGATGAACTCCACTTTTTTATCAACCCAGCCATTATTGGCACCGGAATGTCTATTTTTCAAGCCGTGACGGCAATGCAACATTATAAGGCCATATCCGCCAAGCACTTTGATTGTGGGATTATTGTACTCACTTATATGCCTATTCGACATGCGTAGAGACATTTTTCAAGCCATTGCTGACCCTACGAGACGGGCCATTATCACCCTTATTGCAATGCAAGCCATGACACCTAATGCGATTGCAGCACATTTTGCTACTACCCGGCAATCCATTTCAAAGCATTTAGGCGTATTGACCGCATGTGAATTGGTGCAACACCACCAACGGGGGCGGGAAATTTATTATCAACTCAATATCCATAAAATGAAAGAACTCGATCAATGGCTCGAACAATTCAGGCAAATTTGGGAACACCGATTTAATGAATTGGATCAAATATTAGAAACTTTAAAACAACAATAAAAATGATTTTTACTTTAGATTTTTCCGTTAATCAGGAAAATAATACGATCAATATCAAAAGAGCATTTGCCGCCGATATCGCAACGGTATGGGAGGCTTGGACAAATCCCACACTCCTCGACCAATGGTGGGCACCCAAACCATATAAAACACAAACCAAAACAATGGATTTCAGGGCTGGCGGATGCTGGCTTTATGCGATGTTATCGCCCGAAGGCGCGGCGCACTGGTGCAAAGCGGAGTATAAGGCTGTGGATCCACTCAAAAGTTATTCGGCATTGGATGCTTTTTGTGATGAGGAGGGCAATGTCAATCTTGAATTTCCCCGGTCTTTTTGGACCAATAAGTTCATTACTGAGGAGGCCAGTACAATGGTAGAAATTCAAATTAAATACGATTCATTGGAAGACTTAGAAAAAATAATTCAATTGGGCTTTAAAGAAGGATTTACCATGGCTTTGGGTAATTTGGACGAGTTATTGGCTAATATTGAGTAAAATATACAGGATATAATTATACAAAAAAAATCCCAAGTACAATTTTATGTGTACTTGGGAACAGATGTAAAAGCCCTTATTATAAGTTAGATTATTAGTTAGGCCCAGTAATTATGATACTACCACAAGCCACTGGTGTAATGGTTACAGTAATTTCTTTTACGCCATAACACCCAGCAGCCGTACTGCGCACATAGTAATTTGTAGTAGTAGTGGGCGAAACGATGGATGATCCCAATGCGTTTGTACCAGCATTTGCATTAGCCTGTGAAGTATAGAAACTCAACGTGCCACCACCTGTACTGGTAACCAAAGTAGCCAAATCAATACTACCGCCAGCGCATACAGAGCCATTGGTGACAGTAGGGGGTAGGGGGGAAACAACAGTAATACTCACTGATGCTGTTGAAAAACAATTCACCGCTATTTCACTACGTACATAGTAAGTGGTATTGGCAATAGGTGCGACAGTTGAGTTGACCAGCACATTGGTGGCTGCAACAGCGTCCGCTTGTGAAGTATAGAACGTAAGCGTACCTGCTGGGCTATTACCCGTGACCAATATTACAAGACTTACGGAATTTCCAATGCAAACTGTGCCGTTGTTAGTCGCCAAAACTGGTACAACACAGATAGAGCAACTCGGCACATTAGGGCCATTTGTTATACTAAATGTACAGGCATTATCCGCGCTAAATGTAGCAGTTACGGCACTTGCTGTACCATCTGCCCGCAAGCGTACCCCTGTAAATGTATAGGTTGGTCCTGCACCAGCGGTGGCTACGGTCACCGAAGTAGCACCGCCACCAGTCAATATATCACCTGTGAGCTCTAGGTTGCCAGTTGTTGGTGGGTTGCTAAAAGTTACCGTAATATCGGCAGTGAAATAATCATCGGTTGCGTTGGTGTTTGTGCCATTGTCGTTACATGTGCTTGGATTGACAAAGGTGATGGCTGTTAAAGCACAAGCAGGTGGTGCCGAACAAGTAGTATTTTGTTGTACTGTTGTCGTTGCCACACAAGGCGCACCGCTCACATCAGTGACGGTAATCGTATATAATGTCCCATTTGAACTACCGTTTTGCAGACGGAAAGCAGTTGCCGAACCGTAGGCGATGCCCGTGGCTGCACCGCCCGCTGCGAGCGTCACTGTGCCGCCGTTGTTGGCTGTCACACTATACGAAGCACCGAGGCCTGTTCCAGTAGGGTTGAGGCTAAAGGTGATATAGTCATCTGCGCCAGTGCCGGTGGTGCCGTTGTTGTTACAGGTTTCGAGGGTTTGGGTTGCGGCTGTGAGGGCGCAAGGAGGAGTCGAACATCCGCTCTGCTGCACCGTAATGGTCACTACACAAGGCGCTCCGCTCACATCTGTTACAGTAATCGTGAATGAAGTCCCATTTGCACTGCCGTTTTGTAAGCGGAATGCTGTGGCCGTGCCATAAGGAACACCCGTTGCTGCGCCACCTGCTGCGAGGGTTACGGTAGCACCGCCACTTGCTGTCACACTATATGAAGCACCAAGGCCAGTACCAGTAGGGTTGAGGCTAAAGGTGATATAATCATCTGCTCCAGTACCTATGGTGCCGTTGTTGTTGCAGGTTTCGAGGGTTTTGGTCGCTGCAGTGAGGGCGCAAGAAACTGGTGCGCAAGGTGTAAATCCAACGCCATGTGGGTTTGGAATAGATGCATCTGTCAACGTACGAATCAAGGCACCAGTAGTTGGATTAAACACAGTAACCCTTCCATTGCCATAATCAGCCATGTATAGGTTATTGTCTGGCCCAAATGCTACACCCACATACGCACTTCCGCCAGTAGCAAGTGTCCGAACCGGAGTTGCTGGGAAACTTGTTACTGGTAAAGCATATACCTGCACGGTTTGTGGTGAATTAGTGGTTGCAACGTAGAGTTCGTTGTTATACACCGCCAAACCGCCACCAACAGTGGTAGTTCCCATTGTTGTTACTGTTCCTAATAAAGTGCCAGCACTGCTGTATTTAAGCACTGTATTTGGGGAGTTACGCGTTCCAATATACCAGTCACCTGTAGCAGGATCCTGGGCCAATCCATTTGGTTGATAGGATGGAAATGAAAGAAAGGTATTAAGGTACGTACCCGATGAATTATATCGAGCAATAGAGCCTGAACCGGCAGCAACTCCTTCATTAGCCACATAAAAGTTACCATCTAAACCTACCACGATCTGCTCCGTCAATCCTGAAAATGGACCACCGGAGAAAGAACCTACCGATGCGCCAGTGAAAGCATTAATTATGTTTACGCCTTCGTAATCACCTAAATACAAGTTTCCAGTCAAACTTGGGTACTGTAATACGGAGTTGATCCTAGTTCCTGTGGAGCCTGCTAATTGCGATAAATAGGTGCCGGTTGCTCCGTCAAAACGTTGAGCTGTGGCATCTACAAAATTACCTACAATTACCGCAAACCCTGAGCATTGCGCAGAGGCAGTATTGCAAGGCAAAAAACCTCCTAACAACAACATAAAGATGGGAAAAGATAATTTATTCCTAACCGCATCTGCATCATCGCTCCTTTGCAACCATCGGAGCGCCAGATAAAACATAAAGGAAAGACTCACTGTCACTAATAGGATTATTGTACGGTTAATAGGCTTGATGTGTATATCCGAAGATGAAGCCAGCCATAACAGCAGCCCCGATAGCAGTACCAAACTGGTACGGAACAGCGTAAAAAACAAGGATTGAGTAAAAGTGCTTTTCATGACATGATTAATTAGTAACTTAAAAATGAATTTTGAGCATTAAATGCTCAAAAATATTATTGGATTGATTGGACTAATATGCTGTTTTAATACCCCCAAAAACGCTCTTGTATTTTTAGTAAAACCTTTAATTAAGTATGGTCTTTTATAATCATTATCTATAAAATATGTTATATTTTACCGTTAAAATAATTAAATATTTTGTCTAATCAAAAATCTGCACAAAGGTATATGGGGAAATATTCAATTTACAAAACGAAAAAGTACATTTTGTTACCCCAATGGTTGGATCAAATGAATACTGACTAATTATTAAATTGTTTAAAATAAAAATATAAATTATTGTTATTGTTTTTTTGTTTATTAATTTAATGCTTTTTAATTTTTAATTTTTAATTTTAGTTATTTTTTTTAATTTAATTTTGTTTTTTTTTGAAAATATTAATTATTTTTTTTGGTGTAAAATGATAGTTAAAATGAAAAACAGTTCATGTTTTTTTATTTAAATGAAATTTTTCTATAAAAAAAACGCTAAAAAAAATACAAATAATTACAAGTTTATTTAGGT
>JAAFHO010000250.1 GCA_013297575.1 Chitinophagales bacterium | reverse complement strand
TTACCCAAAGGCACACCAGCGCACAACCCGTACAATATTATGGCTTCATTGGCGACTTTAACCGCCGAGACGGTGGCGGAGGCTATCCTGCGGGCAACTGGCGGGCTAGTAGGCGCGATTTATGTTAGCGGTGGTGGGGCGCATAATCCTTTTGTAATCAATTCTTTAAAAGAATTATTACCCAAATGGGTTATAAAAGATATGGCAGCAATTGGAATTCTTGGCGATGCAAAAGAAGCGGTGCTGTTTGCGATGTTGGCCAATGAATGTGTGGCAGGTACCGCAGTGCCGGGGATGGTATTGGGCGGAATACCGTTAGTGTCGATGGGGAAAATATCATTACCCAATTAAGAGCCGTTAGGCTCGGATCATCTTGTAGCGGCGGATTTTATCCGCTGGACAGATGCACAACAAGTTATGGAGAGCCGTCGGCTCGATACATATTTTTTTAGTTATTTAAGGTATTATATGATCAACAATACATTTTTGAAGATTTGAAATGACGGAATATGCGCCGAGCCTACGGCTCTCTTATGGTTGCATAACATTGGGGCGGATTGAAATCCGCCGCTACAATATAGCCCGAGCCTAATGGCTCTTCGTTCTGCGCCGTTCGGCTCAACCCACACCGCATTGAGCAATTTGGACAGCACTTTGAATTTTTTTGAACAATATAATCAATTAGAAAATATAAATAAATTTAATTTATAGTAGAATTAAGTACGTGTATGAAACAAGTGTACGATTATTCGATTGGTATATCCAGTTTTTTAGCACAACAACCCGGTATTGCACCTGAAGAAGCGTTAGCATTTGCGCTTTTATGGAACAAAACAAAAGTTCTAGGCCGTGGCGATTTTCTCTGCGCTCCAGGGAAAACAGAACAGCATGTTTGGTTTGTCAACGAAGGTGTATTGCGGCTCTATTACCCTACGGATACCGAAGAAATTTGTGTCGGGTTTGCCTATAATAACAATATAGTGTGCTCATTTCCGTCCTATATTCGCCAACAGCCCTCTGCTTTTTCGATACAAGCCCTCTCCAAATGTCATGTTTGCGGTATTTCGAGGACAGATTTGCGGATGTCTATTGAAAAATGGCCTGGTATTTCGCGTTTTTGGACAATTGCGGTGGAAATGGCATTAGCAAATATCATTGAGCGTGAAATTGAAATACACACCACCACCCCGATTGAACGCTACGAGCATCTACTGAAGCGTGCGCCCCATATCTTCCAATTGGTGCCACTTCGTTATATCGCTACTTATTTGCGGATACAACCCGAAACCCTGAGCAGAATTAGAAATAAATCTTGATCGCGGTCAAGTTTTACGTGTTTTTCCTCGCCGACTTTTGCATTATCATTTAACAAAAGTTGCATTTTTATGAAAAACACACCACTTATTATTCGCATTTTTCTTATTCTATTGGCATTAGCCACTTTGAACATTGCGGTACAGGCGATTCTGGATCCGCAAACCATTTTTGATCATGTACAAGTTCAGTTGGGCAACCTAACAGCCCGTAATTCCGTACGCGCCCTATACGGAGGGGTAAATCTGGCATTTGGGTTATTTTGGCTTTATGCTGCTTTTCGACAGCAAAGTGTGGGTCTCACTTTGGCGTTGCTTTATACCGGTGGTTTTGCCGTAGGAAGGTTAATGAGTATTATTTTGGACGGTATGCCTGGCGCATTTGCGGTGCAATGGATGGCTACAGAAACAATATTTGCCTTTTTGTCGGCTTGGTTATTGAGTCGAATTAGTGTAAAATAAAGGTCTAAACCATTTTGCCAAACTTTCCTTCGAGCCACTGCCAACGAAAAGCAAAAATGCCTTCCAATTGCTTACGGATAAAAAGCCAATTGGCAAAATCGCCTAATATACCCATCGGAACGCGATAATGTACCAAATCCGTCATCTCAACGCCACCCGGAATAGCCTTGAAATGGTGTTGATGGTGCCATAGTTGGTATGGTCCCATGCGTTGTTCGTCCACAAAAAACATTTTGTCGGATACATGCGTAATTTCGGTCATCCAAAACAGTGGAATACCCAAAACTGGGCGAACGGTATAGGTAATGACTTGTCCGGGGTATATTTTGGTACGAAAATCAGGATCAGAAGTGACCTTAAATTGCATGTATTCCGGGGTGATTTCCAATAGGTTATCGGGATTGGAAAAAAAATCCCAAGCTGCATCAACAGTGATAGGAAGGCGTTGTACTCTTTTAAATGAATGTAATGACATAGTGCGCGATAATTGAACAGGTGAAACAATATTTTTGGTCACTTGTTGCAAATGACTGCACGACAAATATCCACCCTAGCGCAGTGCTTCACTTACTTTCAAATCCACGTCTATTTGCACCATTTTTTCCAATTCCCCAAATTCACTTTGCTCGTAAGTACGGCTAATACTGCCGTTTTGCAACACACTGATGCGTTGGCAAATACGGGTGAGTGTAGGTAGTATATGCGAGGAGATCAATACCGTTCTGGAGGCGGTATAATTTTGTTTTAGCACCGACATAATGATCTCGTTGCTCTCAAAGTCCACGCCATTAAAAGGCTCATCCAAGATAAGCAATGGTCTGTTTTCCTGCAATAATACGCCGATAAGCCCCAGTTTTTTCTTCATACCGGTGGAATACTCTTCGGCGTATTGATCAAGCGGAAGGTCAAATAACGAATTCCAGCGTTCAATTTGAGCGGGTTGATCGTTGATAAATCGTAGGTACTCCATCCCAGTCATATAGGGATAGAAATAAGGTTCTGCTTCGAGAAAAGATACCTGTTCGCGGCGCAAAGGGAGATTTTGGCTGGTTATGGTACCAGAATTGGGTTTCATTTGGCCGGAGAGTAGGCGAAACAAGGTTGTTTTGCCAGCACCGTTTACCCCCAAAATACCATGTTTCTCACCGGGTACTAAATGGAGAGAGAGGCCGTTCAGAATTTTTTCGGCGGAGCGGTAGCCAAAGTCTAGGTTGGTGATATCCATATTGCAAAGGTAGTTTGTATTTGTGGGTCATTTGAAAGTATTTTGTATCAAAATCAGTAGCACAGAAAAAAAAATATTAAATTTTGAGTAATATAAAAAAGCCAAAAAGCGTGTATTTGCGCAATTACACATTTGGCAAATATTATTCTGTTTTAAAGGTCTTTTTAGGTTATTTTTTAGATTAAAATTTTGTCCATTTGTTAAATTAATGTAAATAATTTGTATTTGCCCTTGCGGGGTATTGAAATTCACCTTACCTTTGTGGCATATTTAATTAGCAAGAACAAGAAAATAATACATTAATCAGCGGTAGGGCAATTTAATCATCTTAAATTTAGAATATTATTCTGTTCGGCTGGTTGATAAAAATTCTGGAGTGTTCTTAGGATTAAATTTGATGCTGAAAATTATCTCAGCCTCTAACAAAAGCAAAAATAAATACCAAATTAAGGTCTTATCATTAAAAAGCCCACCACCTTTTTAATACAAAAGTAAGACCTGATTTTTTAAATGATTAGATTCCGATGGAAAGCCCCTTTTACAGGGTAGCAATCGTGTGAGAGGGGCATTTTTTTCATTCGGTGAAAGATACAAACACCCGTAGTAGTTTGAGCAATACGTAAAATTAAGACTGGGCGGCAAAAGAGCGGCCCAGTTTTTTTTTGTTTTTTTTGAACTGCTACTACATCTAGGCCAGTGAATAAACCGATCTGCGTGTTGAGACCTAATTCCTGTTTCCGATCTTAAAACTCCTGTTTTTACTTTTTTTTATTCGCAAAAACACAACGGGACACCCTAACAGGTGGCTCGTATATTTTTAATACATTAATTGTCAATACTTTTTGGGGAATGACTTCAAAAAGTGCGTAATTCAGGTAATGCAACTTCACCGGCAAATCTACTTAGTATATGACAAAATCGAGGCATAGCATTGAAAATGAGAGCATTACCTCCTTGTTCAGCATTAATTTAGAATGGAAAAAATGTCATAATCCGATTTTGTTATGCACTCAAATCTACTTTGTTACAATTACTTTTTGTGTTTTATTGACATTGTATTAAAAAATATATAAACCAAGCCTTATCTCCTTCCAGCGGCGTACATCCACCCATACCTTTGTGTCATCAAAATAATTAAAACGACATTTATTATGAAAAAGATCGCATTTTCTTTCGCACTTATTTGCAGCACTTGTTTTGTGCTTTTTGGTCAACATCAACCCACTTTTGTAGCATATATCAGTAAAAACGCTATGTCATCTAATGAAAATTATTTGGGGCGTTACAACAATATATATGATACGCAAACACCCTTATTGAGCATTTTCGCCTTTGTGGTTACTGGCGGACAAGCCGATCCATTTGCAGGCGAATACGATAACGTGACCGAGCAACACATCATCAACAAGCGGAATTATTCATTGGGTTGCCGGATTGGTGTGGGTGCTGAAAAGCGTGTTCAAGTAGGCATAAACACCAGCCATTTTGAATACGATATGACGCGCAACTGGTTATCTGGTATTCAAACGAAAGATACCGAAAAGTTCACTACCGTAATGACCGATGTGCAATATGCTTGGTTGTGCCGTAACCAATTAACGTGTTACAGTGGTGCGGGTATTGGTTTTACCAAGCATAATTACGAAAAAACAAGGGAAAAAAGGGATGGTCAAAAAATGCACGCTGCGGGTCAGTTGACCGCTATGGGAGTACGTTTTAATGCCGGTCCAGTAGGCGCACATATTGAATGTGGTGTGGGTTCTCTTGGTATGTTGCGTGGTGGATTGAGTGTGGCATTCTAAAAATTACATGCAATTCAAACAATCAGGTATAGATACTAAATGGCTGATTTTCAATGCCTATTCATACGATAACTCCAAGTTATAGTATGAATAGGCATTGAAAATTAAGTGAGTGCATTCATCTATTGAAGTACTGCTGCTACTTCAGTTTTTGATTCAGCGAATTATCGGGGCAAGCGATACACACTTCCCATTCCTCGCTATACACCGATGCGTATTTGATCCTTAAATTTATCTTTTTGGTCTTCGTATTAAAGGCCGGGTATAGTTTTGCATCCCGTTTAATACTTATCAGCGCAATGTCTGCGCCCGCTGGCAAGAACTCCCCAGGATAGATTAAATCTTGGATCGCATCTTCCGATACTGGACTCTCGCTAATGGATAAAGAATCAGTAAATGCCCCAAAACTTTCCAATGGTTTGCCATCTATTTCGTAAATCACCTCTTGTATAACGGCAGGCCCTACGCCATAATTGGCCACATGCAGCGCCCATTCAAAAGTAGAATCATTCAAATTGGTCATGTAATATGGCCTTAAATGCGGCCATACCGAGGCATATTGTTGTTTTTTTTGCAACTGCATTTGATAGACAGACACAAATAGCGCGCAAAGGCTCACCAAGGCGGCCATAAGCGTTACGGGATTAATTTCTACCGATTTTCTTTTTTTCTCTTTTGTCATGGTTTAAATTTCCATTAATCGCCGCACTTGTTCTGTGTATGAGGTACCAGTTTTGATGCGGGATCGTTTAATGTCTTTCATTACAACCACAAATTTACTATTAAAATCCTTCTGTAACTCTTTTATCAAGGTAGTATTAACAATTGAGGATCTACTCACCCGAACAAAGTAACTGGGCAGTTTTTCCTCTAAGGCCGTTATTGTATGACTAATGAGGTGTTGTTTTCCTTCTATAGTATTCAAAAAAACATATTTATCTTCGGCTTCAAAATGTCCAATTTCGTTGAGTGGAATAAATACGTATCGCTCGCCAACACGTACCGAAATAGCGTGCATTTCCTTTTTTGGTTTTAATTTTTCTAATACCGACATTAATTGGGCATTAAAGGGGTTTTCGGTGGGTTTTGTCTGGAATTTGCGTGTTTTTTCAACTGTTTTTTCCAGTCGTTCTATTTCAACGGGCTTCAAAAGATAGTCGATAGAGTTTTCTTCAAAAGCGCGTATAGCATATTGGTCATACGCCGTCACAAAAACCACAAGCGGCATATTTTGTAATTGCGCCAACATATCAAAACCCGACATAACGGGCATTTCAATATCGAGAAAAATAATATCGGGTTGGTGTGCCTCAATTTGGGCCAATCCTTCATGGCCGTTATTGGCGGTTGCAACCACCTCAAAATCATCGGGGAATTTGGAGAGTAATCGTTTGAGTCTTGAAATGGCCAAAGGCTCGTCGTCGATCAATATTGCTTTTAACATGGTAGTTGGATGGTAACTTGTTTGTAAATATCGTTTTGAATATCCAGTGCAGCATTGTCTCCGTACAGTAGTTTTAACTTATCCTGAATACTTTGCAGCCCATAACCAGAGAAGAAATTGGGGGTAAATGCCGGGCCATTGTCGTGGATACTGCATAGCATTTTGCCTTCTTTTCCTATTATTTTTACAATAATCTGCCCTTTATCGGTAGTTTTTGAAATGCCGTGCTTAATAGCATTTTCTACAATAGGTTGCAATAAAAATCTTGGAATTTCTTTGGACAACAGGCTATCTGCTACCTCAATGGAATACTGCAATCGGTCGCCAAATCGCACTTGCTCAATATCCAAATAGGTGCGTACAATATCGAGTTCATTTTCGAGTGAATTGTAGTGCTGGTCTTTGGTACCAATAGTGGATCGGAACAATTTGGAGAGTAGTAATGTCATTTTTTCGGCTTTGTCGGCATCTTCATGTACCAATTCTGCAATACTATTGAGTGCATTGTACAAAAAATGGGGATTGATTCGGGCTTGCAAAGCATCCAATTGGGCACTTGTCTTTAGTTTTTCTAAATTGACTAATTGAAATTCCTGTTCGGATATTTTGCGTGTAATTTGGCGCGAACGTTGTAAGAAAAAGAAATAAACACAGGCAACCAGTGGCGGAATAAGGCCATAAAGGAATATGGGCTGGCGTGCTACTACATCAGCATCTCCTAATACTTCAATAAATTGCCAATAGAGTAAATATAATACGATTTGACCAATATAAGCCATAACATAGGCTCCCAAAGCCACCGACCAATATTTTTGGGCATTACTTTGTATTTTAGGTTCTCGATAACGCGTAAATAGAAAAACCCACCACAATGCAAGCGCAGAACTGATCAGATTTCCTACAAAGATACCAATATAGGCCGGACGCAAGGAGACATTTTGGATTTGCTCTGCGATAAAGAAAATGATCGAATTAACCCCAAAAGTCATCAAAATACAAAAGGCAAAAGAAAGGAAAATACCTTTTATACTGGGATTAAAAAAATGAGCAGGTAATGTAAAGGTATGGTCTTTGAAGGTTTTTTCTATGGAATCAAAAGTATTGTGCTGCAAAGATCTAATTTTAACAACACCTACTGTGGCCTTCACTTCTACTGGGATACCGCCGTTGTGCATCTTACCTTCAATACGGTTGCGCTCTTTTATTCCATCAAAAGTGGCTATTTTTGGCATAGATACACTCATACCCGACGCTTGCAGGTCGATACCTTGATCAAAAGGCATTTGGAGATCAATACTACCCGCGTGGGAAGTCAAGTGAACCGATGTACCAAGTACGAGTACTTCTGCCGATACCGAACCGAGATAAGTGGTCGCAATAAGACCTCCTTTCATGCTTTTTACGTCAATGGAACCTGCGGCGGTGGTGAGTTGAAGGTTGCCATCTATGTCAAATGCCTCGATGGATCCAGCAGATGTATTCGCATTAACCTTACCGATCAAATGATTTAGTTCTATGGATCCGCCAGAGGTATTTAA
>JAAFHO010000249.1 GCA_013297575.1 Chitinophagales bacterium | reverse complement strand
AGCGGATGAGATAGGCACTTTCCGCCGATTAATTGAAAAAGTTTATCCGAAAGGTATTGTTTCTATCGTGTCGGATACTTGGGATTTTTGGCAGGTTATCACTGAATTTATACCAGAATTAAAGCCAATTATCCTAAAACGCGATGGCAAAGTGGTCATCCGTCCTGATTCAGGTGATCCGGTACATATTATCTGCGGCGACCCCAATGCAGCACCCGGAAGCCCCGAACATAAAGGCGCAGTCGAGTGCCTTTGGGACACTTTTGGCGGTAGCATTACGGCAAAAGGTTTCAAATTACTCGACCCACATATTGGGGTAATATACGGTGATAGCATCACTTTGGAACGCTGCAAAGCCATTTGTGACCATTTGATCGCCAAAGGTTTTTCCACGGGTAATATTGTTTTTGGTATTGGCTCTTATACTTACCAATATGTCACACGCGACACGTTTGGCTTTGCGATGAAGGCCACTTACGGAGAGGTAAATGGCGTTGGTCGTGCTATTTTTAAAGAACCCAAAACCGATGATGGTACCAAACGCAGTGCGCGTGGCCTATTACGCGTGGACCGCAACGAACGAGGAGAACTGATTTTAACCGATAATTGCACTTGGGAAGCATCGAAAGGTGGATTAATGGAATTAGTGTTCTTAGATGGAAAAATGGTAAAAGAAATGGATTTTAAAACAGTGAAAGACAAACTAAAACAGGAACAAAAAAAGTAAAAAATGTTAAACTTACCCACAATACCTTACGCTCAATACGAAGACTTATTGCCGCAAACAGGCAAACATATTCTAGGTTGTTTGCGCGGCGAAAACATCATTGTTTACCAAGCATTCAACCCAATAATCAGTGCTTATGCCCTTGAAAACCAAAAATTTGGAGGTCCAGCCTATTCATTCTCACGTATGTCATGGATAAAACCCAATTTCCTCTGGATGATGTACCGTTCGGGCTGGGCTTCCAAACTTGGTCAAGAGCATATTTTGGCCATCGAAATACCGCTGGAAAAATTTAAAATAATTGTAGCACAAGCCGTCTATTCTTCTTATCAGGCAGATATTTATCCTTCAGAAGTGGAGTGGCAAGCCGCTTTACAAACATCGGAAGTGCGCTTACAATGGGATCCCGACCACGATCCTTATGGTACTAAATTGGAGCGTAAAGCCATCCAACTGGGTATGAAAGGAGAAATATTAGGGCAATTTGCCACAGAATGGATCGTTTCCATTACCGATATTTCGAGTTTTGTACGCGAACAAGGCGCGCTTGTTCAAGAAAAACGACTGAATGAATTATTGGTGATACAGGAAGTGAAAATTGAGTAAACAGGGCTTTCTTATAAAAGGTGCAGCGCACCGTAATATTTGTAGCAATGGTGTGTTTGCCGCGTTTTGAAGGTGCAGTGCACCGTAATATTGAATTAATGTTACGATGCGCTGCACCTTCAACCTTGATTTTGTCGATTTTTGCTACAAATATTGCGGTGCGCTTCACCTAAATTTTTATAAGAAATCTAAAGAAAAAGCCACCCGATTTCGGATGGCTTTTTTGTTAATACTTAACCCATAATATGCTTCACACGCGGCTTATGCGGCGGCGCATCACCTAAACGCAAACGCTTAGAGGCTTCATAATCAGAGAAATTCCCCTCAAAAAATACCACTTCTGCATCGTCTTCAAAGGAAATAATATGCGTTGCAAGGCGGTCGATAAACCACCGATCGTGGCTAATGACCAGAATACAACCCGCAAAATCATCCAACGCATCTTCCAAAGCGCGGAGTGTATTGATATCAATATCGTTGGTCGGTTCATCGAGGAGCAGTACATTACCGCCATCTTTGAGTGTCATGGCCAAGTGTACGCGATTGCGCTCACCACCGGAACAAACGGCGAGTTTCTTCTGCTGATCCGATCCTGTAAAGTTAAAACGCCCAATATAAGCACGCGCATTGACCGATGCACTACCCACCTGAATCAGATCATTGCCATCAGAAATGATCTCATAAATAGTTTTTTCGGGTAAAAGTCCAGCGTGGCTTTGATCGACATAACTCATTTTTACCGATTCCCCGATGGTGATTGAGCCTGCATCTGGTTCTTCTTGACCTGTAAACATCCGGAATAGCGTGGACTTACCCACACCATTTGGCCCGATGATACCAACAATCGCATTTTTAGGAATTTCCAGGTTAAGGTTTTCGTATAAAATACGGCCGTCATAAGCCTTCCGTACATCTTTCACCGAAATTACATTATCGCCCAACCTCGGGCCTGCTGGAATCCAGATTTCCAACTTGGCTTCTTTTTCCCTTACTTCCTCGCTCATCAATTTATCGTAAGCCCCCAAACGCGCTTTACCTTTACTTTGTCGTGCTTTGGGCGACATACGCACCCATTCCAATTCGCGTTCGAGCGTTTTACGGCGCTTGCTATCTTCTTTTTCCTCTTGTGCTAAACGCTTTGCTTTCTGCTCCAACCAAGAAGAATAATTACCTTCCCAAGGAATACCTTCGCCGCGATCAAGTTCTAATATCCAACCTGCTACATTATCCAAGAAATAGCGGTCGTGGGTTACAGCGATCACAGTACCCGGGAAATTTTGTAAAAACTGCTCCAACCAAGCCACCGATTCGGCATCCAAATGGTTTGTTGGTTCGTCCAATAACAGAATATCAGGTTGGCTCAACAACAAGCGCGCCAGTGCCACGCGGCGTTTTTCACCACCGGAACACACCTTAATAGGGCGGTCATCATCGGGGCAGCGCAGCGCATCTGTAAATAGGCCGATACGGTGGTCTATTTCCCAGCCATTTACGTGTTCGATTTGCTCTAATACCTCGCCTTGGCGGTCAATCAAGCGCATCATTTCGTCATCGTCGGTTACTTCGCCGAGTTTGGTGCCAATATCTTCATTTTCTTTGAGCAAGTCAACGATATGTTGTACGCCTTCTTCCACAATTTGGCGCACCGTTTTGGTTTCGTCCAAATTGGGTTCTTGCATCAAAAACCCGATTTTAAAATTCTTTTCAAACTCAATTTTACCTTCATAATTGGAGTCCAATCCGGCAATAATCTTCAATAATGTTGACTTACCAGAGCCATTTAAACCCAAAACCCCAATTTTGGCGCCATAAAAAAAGGACAACCAAATATTTTTCAAGACCTGTTTCTGTGGTGGAAATGTCTTGCTCACCCCCGACATGGAAAAAATTATTTTTTCTGACATTTTATTTATTTATGATATTTTTTTATTTGTAAAATTTGTGCTTAAAGCGGCGCAAAGATAATATGTTATTTGAAAAAATATAGCGTACGATTAAGTATTATCAGGGTTTTCTTAGAAAAGGTGCAGCGCACCGTAATATTTGTAGCAATGGTGATATATGCGCGTTTTGAAGGTGCAGCGCACCGCAATATTAAATTTAATGTTACGGTGCGCTGCACCTTTAACCTTGATTTTACTGATTTTTGCTACAAATATTTCGGTGCGCTGCACCTTAAATTTTTATAAGAAAGTCCTGTAAGTATTAGACGCTGTGTCACGTTATTTTTCCAACAAATCACTTCAGCAAATACTCATATTCCTCTTCGTTAAATACCTTTTCCATTTGTGCTCGGTCAAAGTCGTTTTCACTATTGGCAATAAAAATCGTCGCAACGGCATTGCCAATAATATTCGTAATAGCACGTGCTTCGGACATAAACCGATCCACACCGATCAATAAGGCAAGCCCTTCAATAGGCACTACAGGCACAGCAGAAAGCGTAGAAGCCAATACCACAAACCCGCTACCAGTAACCCCCGCCGCTCCTTTTGAAGTCACCATCAGCACGCCAATAATGGTCAGCAATTGGTGTATATTTAATTGAATGCCATATACTTGTGTTAAAAAAATGATCGCCATGGAAAGGTAAATGGTAGTACCATCCAAATTAAAGGAGTAACCCGCCGGAATAACCAATCCCACAACAGGTTTTGAACAGCCCATTTTTTCTAATTTTTCCATAATACCAGGCAATGCGGCTTCGCTCGAAGAAGTACCTAAAACAATTAATAGTTCTTCCTTAATATAATTGAGTAAACCCCGCAGCGGCACTTTATAATACCTCAAAATGAACCAAAGAACACCAAAAATGAACAAAGCCATCGTTGCATATACTGTCACCATCAATTTGGCCAAAGGCACCAATGCTTTTAAACCATATTTGCCAATCGTAAACGCCATTCCACCAAAAGCACCAATCGGAGCAAATAACATCACGATATGAAGGGCTTTGAAAACGTATTTTGAGGCAAAAGTAAGATAGTCTGTAAGCCGTTGCTTCTGGGGCAACCGCCCTGCTAATGTTCCCAAAAAAACAGAGAACACCAAAACCTGCAACGTGGTGTTATGCGCCAAAAAGGATACCCAATTGAACTGTGCTGCACTTTGTTGAATTTTTGAAACATCGGAGTTGGGCGCTATGGCCATTATACCGGCTCCCGGTTGAATCACCCAAGAAGTAACAATACCAATCAACAATGCAAAAGTAGTAACAAATTCGAAATAAATCAATGCTTTTGCACCAACACGGCCTACTTTTCTAAGATCACCTACACCCGAAATACCCAAAGTAATGGTTAGAAAGATGAGGGGAAGGATAAATAATTTAACTACAGCAATAAAACTATCTCCTAAAACCTTACAACTCACGCCCTTTTCAGGCCAAAAATGCCCCAAAATCGCACCAGCCAAAATGGACAACAAGACCCAAGTAGTTAAATTTGTAACTAATTTCTTCAAAATAAGGTTCGTGAAAAAAAACATGAGTCACTTCATCTGTCCGACGAAAGTGACTCATATTAGGGAGGTGAATCAAGTAGCGGTTTAGCGGCGCGAAATAGAGCCCCAAGCACCCGCAACATAAGGTAAAACTCGAACGAGTACCATAGCAGCAATAGCAATAGATAAAATTAACATTAGAATGGTATTTGAATTGTTAAACAAGAGAACCGGATTAAATTTAAAAATGCTTTAGAACATTGGGCGAAGTTCCAACATCTGCCCGAAACTTTCAAATATTTCATCTTTAATTTTCAAATAATTTTCCTTTTTTTCTAAATCCGCTAAGTTTCTAACGAGTTGTGTTACCTTTGCGATAGTATTTTCACTAAAAACACATCGTGTATGGTCTATAACAGCATTTTAGAAACCATTGGTAAAACTCCGCTCGTACGGCTTAATAAAATCGTAGCGCATATTCCAGCCACTATTTATGCAAAAATTGAGGGCTTCAACCCCGGTTTGAGTGCAAAAGATCGCATTGCGCTCCACATGATTGAACACGCTGAACGCATGGGGTACTTACAACCCGGTGGCACCGTGGTGGACGCCACTAGTGGTAATACGGGCTTTAGCCTCGCAATGGTAAGCGCTATTAAAGGTTACAAATGTGTGCTCACGGTAACCACTAAAATTTCGGAAGACAAACTCAATAACCTTCGCGCCATGGGTGCAGAGGTGATCCTTTGTCCAAAAGATGCCAAACCAAGCGACCCAGAATCGTATTACCGAAAAGCCGAAAGCCTCGCTAAAGAAATCCCTGGCGCATACTATATTAACCAAAATTTCAACATGGATAATAGCGCCGCGCATTACCTAAGTACAGGACCAGAAATTTGGGAGCAAACAGAAGGCAAAATAACTCACCTGATTGGCTCTGCCAGTACTGGCGGTACGCTTTGTGGGTCAGGCAAATACATCAAAGAACAAAATCCTAACCTTCAGGTCATCGCAACAGATGCTTATGGTTCAGTGTTGAAAAAATACCATGAAACGGGTGTTTACGACCCTAACGAAATTGGATCTTACCAAATGGAAGGTGTAGGAAAAAATATCATTCCAGGTAATTTCGACTTTGATCTGATCAATGAATTTGTCAAAGTAACCGACAAGGATAGTGCCTTAAAAGCACGTGAATTGGCACTTACAGATGGCATTTTGGCGGGATATTCAAGTGGTGCTGCACTTCAATGCCTCGAAACAATTAAAGATCGCCTCACAAAAGACGATATTGTGGTGCTTATCTTCGCCAGTCACGGCACCAAATACGTTACCAAGATATTTAGCGACAAGTGGATGGTACAACAAGGGTTCATCAAAGAAGATGAATTAGTTAGTCTAGGATAACTCTAAAGATCGAGGTATTTGCTATTTCGATCATCGTTTTTACAATAAAAGTAACAATACAAAAATATATACATGGATTTATTTGATCGCATTTTGAAGCAGGCTGGCCCATTGGGTAAATATGCTGAAGTTGCAGAAGGATACTATATGTTTCCACAATTGGAAGGTGAATTGGGCAACCGCATGAAATTTCAAGGGAAAGAAGTGGTTTGCTGGAGTATCAATAATTATCTTGGATTGGCCAATCACCCCGAAGTAAGAAAAGAGGACGCTGAAAGTGCTGCACGATGGGGATTTGCATACCCAATGGGAGCGCGTATGATGAGCGGCGAAACCAGCCAACACATCGCACTAGAAACAGATTTAGCACATTATGTAGGGAAAGAAGAAGGTTATTTGCTCAATTACGGTTACCAAGGTATCCTTTCCGTTATTGATGCACTACTTACCCGCCACGATGCTGTGGTGTATGATGCCGAAAGCCATGCTTGTATCGTTGATGCATTGCGTATGCACCTCGGGAAGCGTTTTGCATTTACACACAATGATATGGATAGTCTGGTAAAAAATCTAGACCGGGCCAAAAAACTTACGACTGAAACAGGTGGTGGTATTCTTGTGATTACCGAAGGCGTTTTTGGTATGCGTGGCGACCAAGGCAAACTCCGCGAAATTGCCGCACTAAAAGAAAAATATGGTTTCCGTCTGTTGATCGATGATGCACATGGTTTTGGTATGCTGGGCGAAACAGGTGCAGGTACAGCAGAACACCAAGGTGTTACCGACGATGTGGACGTATATTTCAGCACATTTGCTAAAAGTATGGCTTTGATTGGCGGCTTTGTCGCTGGGCCAAAAGAAATTATCCGCTATTTGCGCTATAATATGCGTTCGCAAATTTTTGCAAAATCGCTGCCTATGCCCTTAGTAGAAGGCTTAATCAAGCGTTTTGAATTGTTGCGCACACAACCGCAATTGCGCGAAAAACTATGGTCGAATGTACGCAAATTACAAAGCGGCCTTCAAGAACGCGGCTTCGATATTGGCGATACCAACACTTGCGTAACACCGGTATATATGCACGGCGAAGTAGAGGAAGCAATGGCAATGGTAAAAGATATGCGCGATAATTTCGGGATATTCTGCTCTATTGTGGTGTATCCTGTTATTCCTAAAGGTATGATTATCTTGCGTTTGATCCCAACTGCTGCCCACACAGATGAAGATATTGACCAAACTCTTGCTGCATTTGTGGCAGTAGGCGAAAGACTCAAATCTGGGGTGTATAAGGCGTTTATACCAGAAGTGATACATGCTTAAGCATTGATAAAATTATTAAAAAAGGGTTTAGCGCGTTTGTGCTAAACCCTTTTTTTATGCCCTAAGCTGGATCCACATCCACCGCCACACGCACCTGCGACCACCCTTGCTTCCCAACTAACAATTCTGTACAGTATTTGATTAATTGTTTAGTACGCGGCACCAAATCGCCCGATTTCTCCAATTTCAGCATAATATTTTGGTGGTAATAGTTCCGAATACGCCCAACAGGCGGAATAACAGGTCCGAGTACGCGCTGCGGCCCCAATTTATCGCGTAATACTGCC
>JAAFHO010000025.1 GCA_013297575.1 Chitinophagales bacterium | reverse complement strand
TTGGTTGGGCAAATATATGGCAATACTGGGTTTGATGTTTGTGCTGCAATTGGTTGTAATGTTTGCTGCGGTGTTGGCACAAAAAGCATTGGGCTACCATAGACATGAATGGGGGACTTATATCCGTGAATTATTGATCATCGACATGTTGGGTTTTGCCACTACTTTGGCCTTGTCGTTTTTGGTACATGCTTTATCGCCCAATATGTACCTCGGCTTTTTTATCGTTGTTATCTTACTGATTGTCAATACATTTGTATGGGGCGCAATGGATATTGAAAGTAATATGATAAAATTTGGTGGTACACCTAGTTATACGCTCTCCGATTTTTATGGATACCAGCCTTTCTTACAAGGCTTGACGTGGTTTAATAGTTATTGGCTGACATTTAGCGCATTACTGGGCTTGGGTACTATTTTATTTTGGCCAAGGGGGCGTATGGGCTCTTGGAAAGAGCGTTTTGCCAATGCTGGACTCGAATGGAAGCAATACCGCGTATTTGGTATTTCGGCCCTCACACTGTGGCTCGGCATAGGCGGCTGGACGTATTACAATACCAAAATCGTCAATAAGATTATAACGGGCGATGTCGTGGAAGAAAGGCAAAAGGAGTACGAACTTAAGTACAAATACCTCGAAGGTCGTATCCAACCCCGCGTTTATGATGTGAAATATGATATTGATCTTTATCCCGAAACGCGTAATTTGCACGTAAAAGGTTTATTCAAAACGCGCAATATTTATGATAAAGCCATTGATACTTTATTTGTAAATGTGCCTCAAAACGGCCGATTTGAGATTAAAAATCCTCGAATTTCGTTAATTACCAACGACTCGAACCTAAATTGGCGGATGTACAAAATTGAACCAGCATTTGTACCCGGCGATTCGATGGATTTGGAATTTACGACCAATTTTGATCCAAAGGGATTTGCCAACGAAATAAAATGGTCGCGCGTGGTGCAAAACGGTACTTTTATTGACAATGTTGATATTATCCCTGTTTTTGGCTATAGCGACGGCGGCGAATTGGCCGATAAAAACCGTCGTAAAAAACTGGGATTACCCGAAAAGTCGCGCCGACCAGCCCTCAACCGGCAAGACACACTCCACTTAAGGGAAGCCTATATCGGTATCAACAACGATTGGGTCAATGTAGAAACAACTATCCGAACTGCGCCAGATCAAATTGCGATCGGTCCAGGGTCATTGGTCCGCGAATGGGAAGAAAATGGCCGCCGTTGTTTCCACTACAAATTGGATCATGCGTCGTTCAATTTTTACTCTTTCCTCAGTGCGCGTTACGAAGTGGCACGGCGCGATTGGAATGGCGTAAAAATGGAGGTATATTACCATAAAGAACACGCCGAAAACGTGGAACGTATGCTCATGGCCATCCAAAAATCGTTGGAATACTTTACCACCAATTTTGGGCCATATTACCACAAACAATGTAGAATTATTGAGTTTCCGCGCTTTTCTGATTTTGCACAGTCGTTCCCCGGCACCATGCCGTATTCCGAAGGTGTTGGGTTTATACAAGATTTTAAAGATCCCGATAAGGATATTGACCTCATGTTTTATGTCGCGGCGCACGAAATAGGGCACCAATACTGGGGCCATCAAGAATGTGGCGCTAGTATGCAGGGCGGCGAAATGCTTGTTGAAACCTTTGCGCAATGGAGTGCTTTGATGGTGATGGAGCACCAGTATGGCCGCGATCAAATGCGCAAATTCTTGCGCTATGAAATGGATCGTTACCTGCGTGGGCGTGGGCGCGAAACCGAGAGAGAACTCCCCCTGGCGCGCTGCGAAGGACAGGGCTATATCCATTATAATAAAGGTAGTGTGCAAATGTATCACCTCAAGGAACTCATCGGCGAAGACAAGGTAAACGTGGCCATGCGGGCATTTTTGGAAAAATTCCGCTATAAAAAACCGCCATACCCTAATAGTATGGATGCCATCGACGAATTTTATGCGCAAACACCGGATTCATTGGATTATGTGGTGAAAGACCTTTTTGAAGAAATTACCCTCTTTGAAAACCGATGCCGCGAAGCCTCCGCAAAGGATCTTGGCAATGGCAAATGGGAGGTCACGATCAAAGTGGAATTTGCTAAAATAAAAGCGGACGAAATGGGTAAACAAAATTTTGTGGACATCAATGATTACGTAGAAATCGGGGCATTTGCTCCACCAGAAGCAGGTAAAACTTATGGTAAAACATTGTACCGCGAGCGGGTAAAAATTACGCAGAAAGAACAGGTGTTTACTTTTGTAACCGATGGGAAGCCCGAAAAAGCAGGCATCGATCCGTTCTCGTTGCTGATTGATCGCAGCCCTGAGGACAATGTTAAGAAAATAGAGTAAAGGGTTTTATTTCACCTTTTTTACGTAAATCAAGTTTTCATTCCATTCCATATATTCAAACACAGCAGGCGGCGGAGTGTCGTTCTGCTGTGTTTGTCGATATACTAAATATGCCCAAGTTCCTTTAGTGGCAAAAAAAGAGGGGCGGTGATCCACTAAAAAAGTAATTTCATGCTCCTCGGAAAGCGAAAAGCAGTTAATTTTCAATGTTTTGCAGGTTTCATTGAGGGTATTAGCCATTTTTCCAAGTCCAACGGTATTATTAGAAAAGGTATTAAATTGAATTGTTCCGGGTGTTCTACCGGGGAAAAAATTTTGAAAATAAGGCCTTTGTGCGAGTATGTCACGACCCAATTGTGCATAATCATGAATATGCTTTTGGGTAAAACTAGAAATCGCGTACTGGTTCCACCCAAAACAAGTCCCTATTGCAATCAGTGCAATTTGCAAATAAATAATCAGTAATTTGAGTCCGTTTTTCGGCATTGGTGCAAGGCGTATAGTTTTTAACAAAAAATCCCGAACCCTTCCCATTACGGAAGAATTCGGGATTTTCATACCTATGCTTTGATGCAAAAAAGGTAGAATCGTGCTATTTATTTGCCCGATGGAACAAATTTCTTCGCCAAATCGAAAAGGCGCGTGATCACCACAATTTTAGGTGCGGTTTTAGCCTCTTCTTCTGCTTCTTTTTCTATTTTTTGCTCCTCGATATTAGTAGGTGTCAAATTATTAGGGATAATGGACACCTGAGCACTGGAGGAGAAAAAATTAAGGTATGTGAATGATAGTAAACTGAAAGCAACTACCGATCCTATTAAATATTGGTGTAAATTTTCTTTTTTCATGGACATAACGTTGTGTTACTAATGCGCCGCAAAATTACGGGATTTTTTTTGATATTACAAAATAATTTTTTTGGCACTGAATAATAGACGGATTAGGGCATAAAAAGGTTGCAGAAAAATACCTTTTTTTATTTTTTTTATTTGGTTACAAATGTCACGGTGCGCAGCGCCCAAGATTTTTATAAGAAAACCCTGTTATTTACTAGGATCGGAGCGACTTAATCTTGTTCCAGACCAACCGATACGTTTCTGGCACATATAAAAAAGCACGCCACCACTGTATCCCAAACCGCCGATAAAGTACCCTTTGCATCAATATAAAACTAACGGAATAACCGACTAAGATCGCATAAGCAGCACCATAAAGACCAAATTTGTGGATCAATAGGTAACTCAATCCAAGATTAAGTATCGCCGTGAAAAAAGTATAAGCAAAATTTATATCGGGCCGGCCGGTAGAATCCAGTACCGTACCAAATTGAACAGCAAAAGGCATAAAAAGGCCAAAAAACGCAGTAATTTGAAGCACACCAGAAGCATCTGCATAATTGGGGCCGGCAAAAACAAAGACCAATGTTTGCGCAAATATGACTGCAAAAACTAAAAAAGGTAAGATAATAGCCAAAATAGCACCTACGCTGCGTTCGTATAATCGTTTAACACCTGCAGTGCCATTTTCTTCCATTTCACGGGCACTATTGGGAAATACAGCAGCGGCAATACTAAAAGAGGGCGCTTCTACCATTTGGGTAATCTTTCCAGCAGCATCATACACCGCAAAAGCCGCGGGGCCTACCAAATGTCCCAACGTTAATTTATCAATATTTTTATAAAACATAGCGCTGAGGTTAGTGCCCAGTACGTATTTGCCATAACTAAAAAACTCTTGTATCCACATCCTGCCCATCGTAATCTTATGGGGCAAAAAGGGTTTGGCAAATTGCCAGGAAGCCACCGTGCCTATACAAACACCAATAAAAAACACCCAGCCTAAATGCGCAATATCGATCATTTGCCCACTGATTTTGCAAAACAAAACCCATCCAAACAATAGGCCACGCATACAAAAAGTCCCCCAAAAAATACCCCTAAATTCGATGTATGCCTGTTGCACAAAATTACAATGATACAGTGCGATCATGGCTATATTGGAGGCGTAGTAGGCTGGAAGCAGCACGTGCATCTGTGGCAATTGATAATAACGCATTAACCAATCAGCACCACAAAAAACAAGGATATTGGATACCACCGAGAACATAATATTGAGTGCCAGTGCCGCGCCAATAATCGGCTCCGATTGCTTCGGATGCCGTGCAATGAAGGTCATAAGGCCATTTTGCAAAAGCCCACTACGCCCCATTTCGAGAAAATAGGTAATCACAAGAAAAAGGCCCCAGGCTGCAAAGTCTTCCTTGGATAAGCCCCGCAAAAGCAGCATAGCCGTACCCAAAGAAAAAATTAACCCGGAACCTTTTTCCAATAAAGTATAAAAACCAGAACGGAACATCAATTCTATTGCCAGATCAACTTAGCAACCGCTAAGCCGTTTTCGTTGCGCAAATGTATTAAATAAATACCGTCGGGCAAGTTTTGGCGCGAAAGTGTTACTGTATTGTCGTAAACACTAGGGTAAGAACGCACTACGCGTCCTTGTATATCCAACAGCGTAATATCCGTAGGCAATTTGGCATCGTTTTTAAAAAACACCGATACTGACGAGGTTGCTGGATTGGGCATCACGCTGATCGGGAATGCACCTGCAACCGGAATTTCGGCAGCACTGCTGGTCATCAGATTTACGCATTTGGGCAAACTGATCGTTGCATTGCTTTTTATATATTTGTCACTTACTGCTGAAATAACAGAATCAATACAGGCCTGTGTTCCACTCATGCTACTGTAGTAAAGGCGCAATACTCCCGTCGGTTGTGCGTGTTTGTTCATGGCTTGTTCTGTCTGCGACAGCGCGATCACACGGGTATCTGTGTGGACAAATGTCGCATTAAATTCCGATGAAAGATTTTTTACGCTGTCAATAACGATACCAGAAAAGGCCAGTTCATAACCCAATATTTTATTGAATGGGTTACTGATACGGACATCCAAGGTTTTAGCAATGGTATCTAGCGTACCCAAGCGGAAATTTACCAGATCATTCGGGTTTTGTTTGCCTGTTGGAAATTCGCAGGCAAAAGTAGAACCCCAATAAGCAATACTATCCCCATGCAATGCGCATTCTTGCAATAAAGCGGCATCATATACATCTAAATGCTGGTCTGCAAATAAATCGCGGCAGGTGGTGGTGGCTGCTGTATCCAACAAAGCAGATTCCAAATACTGCACAACATCATCTGCATCGCGGCTTAAGTCGTGGTTGATATCGCCAAATAAAGCAGTTCCATTACATACAGCCTCGCAGTCTTGCTCCGCGCTGCCATAAGTAACGCCTAGGCAATCCACATAAGGCACACAATCATCTATTATCTCCACATCGGGTGCACCATTTGAACTATAGCTCAGTTTAAAACAAACCTGTCCCCAGTTATTGTCATAAGTTTTTTCAATACGCCCCAACTTATCGGGCGTTTTATCCCAATTGACGCGCAAAACAAAAGTATATTGCCCTGCATCCAAGCCCGTAATATCAAGCCATTGACAGTCCAAGTAACTATCATAAATATCACCGCATCCAGCACTAATACCCATGTTTTCGCAAGTGTATTTTTCTGTGCCACTAGAACACTCTAAATCCAGCACGCAAAAGCCATTTTTAGAACCAATCGGTATATATTTGCCCTGCTGGTTATATAAGATATACTCTGCATAGCCCCTATAATGCCAGTGGCTGTGGCAGGGATCAAATACAAATTGGTTGGAAGGTGTAGTGGGAGAAACAGGTGTGTGGCCAATATAATAATCCGCTTCGCCAATATTTTCGATTCGGGTATCAAAACGGATCAGGTTGCGCAAACCAAACCCTTTTAAACAGCCTTCTTCCACGGCGCAAGGATCAATATTTTCCAAAGAGCTCAATTGGAATGAACTGGATATTGCTTCTTGCACCACCATCAAATCGGGTGCTTCGGGACAATCGGGGCTACCCGGATAAATACAATCGCCACTTACCGATGCCAATGGATTGTAATTACACGCCAAAGTATCCATACAACCTACTATAGCACCTTCATAAGAAAGATCAAAATGGATCGGCGCGCCTCCGCATAAATTATTATTTGCATATCCAACCCTGATAAAATAATTTTGGCCACCTTCCAAAAACAAGGAAGCCACTGCCAAACTACTATCATTACTACAACCGCCGCTGCTGTAAAACAGCGTCCCTTGGTTACTTTCAAACGGCACAATAAAACCACATTCGGTGCCATAAACCCATATTTTGGTCGGGCAGTGGTTCGCGGTATCACAAGTACTGATTTGGAAAAGACCATTTTGGCTAGGCGTAAATGTATGCCATGTGGTGAACCCTCCCGGAAGTGTCGTCATTGCCCCTGTATCGATAGGCAATGGATCGGAGCAATTGATGCCCGGCGGACAACCAATTGTAGTGACTTCATTGTAACCATAAATACCTGTTAAGTTTTCAAAAACCAATGTATCGTTCAAATAAATCTTGTAAAAACCATTCGGTGCTATACCATCTCCTGCATTGTCTTGCATACGAAATTCAATGCAAGTATTACTTGGTACGCAATATTCTTTTGTAACAGCAGATTCATCAACACAAACATCTTGTGCCAAAATTTGATTGTTTTGGACATCTCTAACTTGCCATGAAACCTCGTACCAGTAATAATCCGGTGTCAGTTCTAATCGCAACCTAGATTGACCTGGGTCGCAAGGAATTTGTGCAAAAAGGGAGGTAATACAATAAAATACCCCAAGCAAAGAAAGTGTACACTGTTTTATCATTATTTATTAAATTATAATTTGAATACTGTAATTTGTGTTGGACGGAGAAAAATACATTATGACACTAGGTAACTTTGGTTATTGGCATTTATAAGGGGCGAAATTGAAAATAGTACTAAGCCTATTAGTCGTCCGAGTACCGCTCGTCCCCTATGTTCTCAAAACAAAGGACAAAAAACAGGCTTTTTTTTGATATTATGCTTTTTATTAGTCATTATGACGAAACGCGACATTCGTGGAAGAAGCCAACAATTGCAGGGAAAGGAATGCGCAAGATCTTTTATTTTAAAGATAACACATTCCTAAACAAAAACCGCCGTAACTTTGTTCTTTCAAATAAAATTGAAAATTGTGAAAATGAATACCAGTGATTTATTGACCCGCGCCCTGCAATTGGAGTGGCTTACCGCCGAAGAAGGGGTGTTTCTTTTTGAAAATGCACCCACTACGGAATTGATGTTTGTGGCCAACAAACTCCGGCAGCACCATGTTCCCAATAATAAAGTAACATGGATTATCGACCGAAATTCCAATACGACCAATGTCTGTATTGCGAATTGTAAATTTTGTAATTTTTACCGCCGCCCCGGGCACGGTGAATCGTATATCACCACCATAGACGAGTACCGCCAAAAAATTGACGAGATGTTTGAACTCGGCGGTGAGCAATTGCTCCTGCAAGGCGGCCACCACCCCGATTTGGGTCTTGGTTTTTATACGAATTTGTTCCGCCAATTAAAAGATATTTACCCCAACCTCAAACTCCACGCTCTAGGGCCGCCGGAGATTGCGCACGTAGCCAAACTCGAAAAAATGAGCCATTATGATGTATTGGCCGCTTTGAAAGACAGTGGATTGGACTCCTTGCCCGGCGCTGGAGCCGAAATCCTCAGCGATCGTGTGCGCCGCCTCATATCGAAAGGCAAATGCGGTGGTGAAGAATGGCTCAATGTGATGCGCGCCGCTCATAAACTGCACTTGACTACTTCTGCCACGATGATGTTTGGGCATATTGAAACCAATTTAGAGCGTTTTGAGCATTTGACCGAAATACGTCAGGTGCAATCCGAAAAACCAGCGGATGCTAAGGGCTTTATTGCTTTTATTCCTTGGCCATTCCAAGATGAAGATACCATTTTAAAGAAAATCAAACGCGCACGCAATGCCGTTACGGGCGACGAATATGTGCGTATGATTGCGTTGAGCCGGATCATGTTGCCCAATATCAAAAATATCCAGGCCTCTTGGCTTACGGTGGGTAAGCAGGTGGCGCAAGTTTGCCTACACGCGGGTGCGAATGATTTTGGTTCTATAATGATCGAAGAAAACGTTGTATCAGCTGCGGGAGCCAAGTTTCGATTTACCGCCGATGGTATCCAACAGGCCATCCGAGAAGCCGGCTTTGAACCACAATTGCGCAATCAACAATACGAAGCGCGTATGATACCAGCACATATCAAACAACAGGAACTGGACCACAGTACCATGATCGTGGACTAAAAACTATGCTCATTTCAGCCATTGTAGCCGTTGCCCATGATCATGTGATTGGGAGCGGCAACCAAATTCCGTGGTATTTACCCGCCGATTTGGCTTATTTCAAACGCACCACCTTGGATCACCCTATTATTATGGGTCGCAATACCTATCATAGCATTGGGCGGCCATTACCCAAGCGAACCAATATTGTAGTGACACGCGACCCTTATTTTTCAGCAGAAGGGGTGCTGGTGGCGCACCATTTAGAAGAAGCCTACGAATTGGCGCTGGATACAGGCATCGAAGAGGCTTTTATTATTGGCGGCGGCCAAATTTACGAGCAGAGTGCCGCCGACTGGGACAAGGTATATATCACAGAGGTAGATCTTGAAGTGCCGGGTGAAGTTCATTTTCCAGTACTAGATATTGCTGCATGGCGCGTACTATTGCACGAAGCACACAAAGCCGATGAAAAGAACGAATACGACTATATTTTCCGTGTTTTAGAGCGAATTTAATCTTTTTTATGGTTCGAAAATTTTTATACCTAAAATAGATGCAAAAGAACTCCGTTTTTTTATATACTTTTGCACCCGAAATTGTTCTGCAATGGCAGGGCAAAGACAACGGAAAATAAATGTATTTTCTGACGCATGGGATTTTTTAACAAAAGCATCTAGGAGATTATTACATGGAAAAGAAGCGCGTGCTCCTGATTACTCAGGAAATTGAGCCCTATACCGAGGGTACTGCAATGTCGTCAATCATTGCTAAATTGCCAAAATTTCTTTCAGATAATGGCTATGAGTTGCGGATTCTGATGCCGCGTTACAGTTGCGTTAATGAACGCCGTCACCGTTTGCACGAAGTAGTGCGTTTGTCGGGTATGAATATTATTGTTGATGACGATGATTACCCGCTCTTGATCAAAGTGGCATCTTTGCCCAATTCCCGCCTTCAGGTATATTTCTTGGACAACGACGAGTTTTTTAAGCGTCCTACCATTTATGGAACGCCAGAAGAGCCGTTTGAAGATAATGCCGACCGTGCAGCCTTTTTCTGCAAAGGCGCGATTGAAATTGTGAAAAAATTTGGGTGGGCACCGGATATTATCCTGTGCGAAGGATTTATGACTGGACTTGTTCCGTTTTTCCTCCGTACGGCCTATAAAACAGAGCCTTTGTTTACACATGCTGCACTCGTATATGGCCTGTTTGATATGCCTTACGAACACATGACGGAGCGCTTCTTTGCAAAAGCCGCTATCAACAACTTGAAAGAAGGCGATTTGGATGTTTTCCGCAACCCCGATGGCTCCGCTTCCATCCACCGTGGGGCTTCTGCCTACTCCGATGCCATCATCATAGGCAGCGAATCCTTTGATGCAAACGTTGATTATCTGACAGCCGGTAATGCAAAAATTGTTCAGTTATGGGATACCGAAGAAACCTTCTTCGCCAATACACTTGCCACATTTAATGCACTTATTGAGGCAACCGTAGAGGGATAATACCCGTCATTTGAGCATTCACTTAGCGTTGAACATTGAATTACATCTACAATGTTCAACGCTAACTTGTTTTAGGTCCAATTTTAAACACAACACATGAACTACAAATTTAGTCACGCCATCTTTTTTGCCGCAATCGCGTGCATATCATTATTTGAATGTACAAAGCCTACACCGTTTGGAGCCGAATTATTGAACGACCAAATCGCTGATTTTGAAGGCGAAGAAGTTCTGGTAAACTGCACCGTTGAACGCCAAGACACTCTTGTCTCCGCTGATAGAACCTCCTCTTTTCCTTATTTTCTTTGTGGAAAGGTCAATGACCCCGAATTTGGAGCAACTACCTCCGAGATATACTCACTGTTCCGGCCATTGGGCGCAATAGATTATGGCAATGCCGTGGTAGATTCCATTTTTTTGGTATTACCTTATTCTACCTCAGGGTTTTATGGCGATACCATGACACCACAAACCATTAGAGTGCTACAATTGGCCACAGAAATGGACTTTAATAAAGCATACCGTACCAGTGATACTATTGCAACGCAAGCGGAATTGGGAAAGGTAGAAAACTTTATGCCACGCCCTCGTACCAACAAAAAATTCTTGGATACAGCGGCAGCGGCGGTTAAGATACCATTCTTGAAGATTCCATTGGATACGGCTTTTGGTAATATACTCAAAAGTATTGATAGTGCAACAATGCTTAAGCCGCTTGATTTTCATAAGATTGTTAAAGGCATAAAAATAGAAAGTTCGCTTCCCAATGGCGGTACTGGAGCAATGATGTCTTTTGTACTCAACTCCACCAATTGCTTTATCCGTTTGCATTATACAAAAGGGGGAAAACAATTGAAATTTGATTATCGCATGACTTGGACAAGCACCGATCAGCAAATGAGCAAATTTATGCACATTGAGCACGAATATGCAGGTACGCCCGCATTTACGAGCGTTGGTCAAATCAATCCTGCTATGCTTTACCTGCAAGGTATGGCTGGCTTGCGCGTGAAACTGGAATTCCCCAAAGCCCCAAATTTGAATAATGTACTTATTAATAAGGCAGAATTGCAGTTTTATGCAAACAACCCGACATTATACCCCGTTGCAACACAAATACTTGCTTTGACTCAAAATAGTAGCAAGGTTTTCTCAAGGGTCAGCGATGCAAATTATTCCTTGCAAGTGGCCGATACTTATAATCTTTTTGGCGGGCGGCCCCAAAAAGTAAGTACCGATCTTGTGAAATACCAAATGACGCTGACTGATCATTTTCAAAGTATTGCCAAAGATACCACAAGCGATCCTTTGAAGCGTTCGATCTACCTCAATTTTGAGGCGAGCGACAATGTGCAACTGTTAACACCATCCCGTACCATAATTTATGGACCGGGTGATGTAACTTACCCACTTAAAGTGCGTATCAAATACACTAAACTGTAATCAATAAGTGCTGGAGTGGTATGCGCAGTCTTGAGCATACCACTCCAGTACTTGTAAAAACGAACTCATCAAATGTGTGGAATTGTAGCCTATATAGGCACTAAACAAGCGTTTCCAATTCTCATCAAAGGCCTCCAACGGCTCGAATACAGGGGGTACGACTCCGCTGGCGTTGCGCTTTTGAATGGCGGTCTCCATATTTATAAAAAGAAAGGCAAGGTTGTAGAACTTCAAAACTTTGTTAAAGATAAAAACACAAAAGGCCATGTAGGAATTGGCCATACCCGCTGGGCTACCCACGGTAAGCCAGATGATATCAATGCACACCCCCATACGGGTCAAAGTGGGAGAGTGGTGGTTATCCACAATGGTATCATCGAAAATTACTCCATATTAAAAAGTGCGCTGACCAAATTGGGGCATACCTTTATCAGTGAAACCGATACAGAGGTATTAGCCCATTTGATCGAAGAAGTACAACAGCGCGATAACTTACCCATTGAAGAAGCCGTTCGTCAGGCACTTACGCAGGCACACGGTGCCTACGCGATAGTGGTAATGGATAAAAATGACCCTGGGAAGCTTGTTGCTGCGCGCAAATCAAGCCCATTGGTTATTGGGGTCGGCAAAAACGAATTTTTAGTCGGTTCTGATGCTACGCCCATTGTAGAGCATACTAAAAAAGTAGTTTATCTCAAAGACGAAGAAGTGGCTACCCTTACACTGGATGGGCAAATGAATATCAAAACCCTGCGGAACGAAGACGCTACCGCTACGATACACCAAATCGAACTGGAAATTGAACAGTTGGAAAAAGGGGGGTATGATTATTTTATGCTCAAAGAAATTTTTGAGCAGCCTACTACCGTAGCCGAATGTATGCGTGGCCGTATGAATGAAGAAGATGGTTGGGTGCGACTTGGTGGCATGGAAGAGCACAAAATGCGTATGATTCACGCTGATCGTATGATTATCCTTGGCTGTGGTACATCGTGGCACGCAGGTATGATTGCCGAATATTTGTTCGAAGATCTTGCCCGATTACCCGTGGAAGTGGAATATGCGTCTGAGTTTCGTTACCGTAACCCAGTGGTGCGCGAGCGCGATGTTGTGTTGGCCATATCACAATCGGGCGAAACAGCAGATACATTTGCTGCTTTGGAATTGGCAAAAGAACGCAATGCCCTTACGTATGGTATCGTCAATGTAGTGGGTTCTTCTATTGCGCGTTTGACGCATAGTGGTTCTTATATCCACGTAGGCCCAGAAATCGGGGTAGCATCCACCAAAGCCTTTACTGGCCAGGTTACCATGTTGACCATGATGGCCTTGGTACTGGGGTACGAACGCGGTTATTTGCCAAAATCCCGCTATCAAGAATTGGTACAAGAGTTGGCGCTTATTCCGGGAAAAATTGAACAATTACTACAAAATTGCCAAAAACAGATCGAATATATCGCTGCTGAATTTAAAGATGCGCCCAATGCACTTTACCTTGGCCGTGGCTATAATTTCCCAGTGGCACTAGAAGGCGCACTCAAGTTAAAAGAGATTTCTTATGTCCACGCAGAAGGCTATCCGGCGGCAGAAATGAAGCATGGTCCAATTGCACTCATCGACGAGAATATGCCGGTGTTCGTGATCGCTACTAATTTGAGTGCTTACGACAAAATTGTATCCAACATACAAGAAGTAAAAGCGCGCAAAGGTGTTGTGATTGCACTGGTCACCGAAGGCGATGAATTGGTGAAGCACTTAGCGGATCATACCATCGAAATACCGCCCACCGAAGAACCATTTACACCATTGTTGTCGGTTATTCCATTACAATTATTGGCTTATCATATTGCATTGCTGCGCGGCTGTGATGTGGATCAACCACGTAATTTGGCAAAATCAGTTACGGTGGAATAGTTATAAATAACGTATAAATGTCAATAATAAAGCGTAATGTACAACACTATTTCTCTGTTGTACGTTACGCTTTTATTGTTTTATGCTTGTCTTGATTCGGACATGACAATTATTGTCGCTACATGCAACGCTGGATGGAAATTAAGCCCTACTACAAATCTCTTGTTACGTTTAACAGATCCTATTTATGATTTTTAGAAATAAACACTTCAAAATTGCACTCCTATCCTCTTTAGTTGGCATACTCTTCATTTTTGCTTGTAAATACGAGTATGTCAAAGAGGATCCCGTCTGCTTCGAGCGCGACGTACAGCCCATTATTATATCCAATTGTACCCAAAGCGGTTGTCATAATACCAATGATCGCCAGAGTGGACGTGATTATTCTACTTATGATGGTATCATGCGCGATGTAAAAGCGGGAAACTACCAAAGCAGTAGTTTGTATAATATAATTTTTAGTCCAATCGGAAGCCCATCAATGCCCCCCAAACCCTACAGTAGCCTTTCTACCGATCAGGTGCGCATTATTGCATCTTGGATCGAAGAAGGTGCCACTAACGATACGTGTAGTGTTTCCACCTGCGATACTACGGGGGTGATGTCGTATGCTGCTCGTGTAAAGCCAATCCTGCAAAATAATTGTAATGGCTGCCACGGCGGTACAGCGCAATCTGGTGCTGGTATTATTTTATCGGATTACAATAATGTAAAAACATCGGTGGATAATGGCACTTTACTCGGATCTATTGAACAACTGGGTGGCTATTCGGCGATGCCCAAAGGAGGCAATAAAATGTCTAGCTGCAATATTGCAGTGATTCGGAAATGGATTGCTGCTGGCGCACCGAATAATTAATACTTTGTTACTTAACATTGGTTTTATTCCGACAAGTTGTGGGGATAAAACCTGCTAATTCAATTTAAAAATGTCATTAAAATACCTTTACATACTTGCTTTTTTGTTCCTTTCCACTGGGCTTTTTGCTCAAGATCCCGCTGATGATTTATTGAGCGGTTTTGAAAATAAAGCGACCCGCGATTACGCCACTAATGCCTTCAAATCGCCCCGTGTGATCAATGGTAACAGTATGGAAATGCTACCTTTTGGTGTGCTTGATTTTCGTATCCTACACCGTTTTGGTGAAATTTCTGGCGGTGGTTACGAACTCTTTGGACTGGATCAAGCCTCCATGCGTATGGGTTTGGACTATGGTTTTAACAAGAATCTTATGGCCGGTATTGGCCGTAGTACGTTCCATAAAGAGGTAGATGGTTTTGTAAAATATCGTATCCTTTGGCAGTCAAAGGGTAAAGTAAATATCCCTATTTCGCTGATTTGGGCCAGTGGTATGATGGTTAATGGCCTAAAAGAGCCTGTACAGAACGTAGAAACGACGTTCAGTCGCCGTATTTCGTATTACCATCAGTTAATCATCGGTCGTAAATTCAGCGATCGTTTCAGCCTGCAAGTTTCACCTATTTTGGTACACCAGAATATCACACAGAGTATTGTTGATCCTAATGATGTTTTCGCCGTGGGTATCGGTGGTCGGTGGAAATTTACGAAACGCGTGGCACTTACGTGGGACGGTTATATCACTACCAACAAATTCGCAAATGACCTAAAACGTATCCCGCTTTCGTTGGGTGTCGACATTGAAACCGGCGGCCACGTATTCCAATTGCATATTTCTAATTCTACCGGTATGAATGAACGCGCTTTCTTGCTCGATCAAAATGGCGATTGGACAGCCGGTAATATTCGATTGGGCTTTAATATTTCGCGCTGGTTCCAAATACAAAACCGGAAAATTTAGGGATTTGCGGTTGTGCATCCTTCGTTCTTTATTAGGCATTATTTCGACTCCGTTCCTTCGTTTTGTATAATGCCTATCATCATCAAACTATTTACCAATTTTATTATGCGCCTCCTTTCTAAACGCTTATTGCTGCTGCTTGTACTGGGTACTTTTCTCTATTTCGCTTGTAAGCGCGAACCAGTACCTGTTTTGCCCGAAAAAACACAGATCGTCATCACACCCGATGGCGATACTATTTATATCACCAATACGGATACCGTTTATATCAATAACCCTCCGCCACTTACCTCCCATCCTTGTAGCCCTGATACGGTTTATTTTGAGCAACAGCTACTACCGCTGCTACAATCCAATTGTGCATCGCCGAATTGCCACGATAATATAACACATGAGGAAGGTGTATGGCTTACATCGTATGAGTTTACTTTGACGACTGGCGGCGTACGCCTCACTAGCCCAACACAGAGTAAATTATATACCTCTACCTCACCCAATGCGTCTGAACGTATGCCACCGCCGCCACGGGCAGCCCTTACTACGGCACAGCGCGCCCTTATCCTGAAATGGATTCAGCAAGGTGCTCAAGACCTCCACTGCGATGGCGAATGCGATACAACGCAATACTCTTATACAGCGGTTATTAAGCCTATTTTGGCGCTGCGTTGCAATGGCTGCCACGGTGCAAGTGCACCTTCTGGCAATATCAGTTACGCGACTTACGCTGGTGTAAAAGCCAATGTAGATAGCGGTAAGTTTTGGGGCAGTATTGTACATGCCAATGGTATAAAACCAATGCCTTACCCACAGGGCAGCGCACAAATTCCAGACTGCGATAAGATAAAAATCAAAAAATGGATTGATGCCGGCGCGCCTGAAAACTAGGACGGGCTGGCTGACTTAGTAAACGCGTGTGTAGTTGCTGTTCACTATGAAGATTTTGAACAGTAACTATACACGTGTTCTTCCTGCCGGGTAGTTAAATAGCAAGTGCTAAAACACCCCATCATGGGCATTAATCCAAGCCACAAAATACATTTTAATAGCAAGATCTACCTACCCAAATGAATCAGCAGTACACTCACATCTGAAGGGCTTATGCCCGAAATACGGCTGGCTTGTCCAATCGTTCTAGGGCGCAATTTGTTGAGTTTGAGCCGCGCTTCCATGCTCAAGGCCGTTATAGTAGTGTAATCTGTCGCATCGTTGAGGTGGAGGTTTTCCAAGCGGGTCATCTTTTCCACCATTTCGCGCTCTTTTTGGATATAACCGTTGTATTTCATATTTATTTCGGCCATTTCAATAAATTCCTGATCATAAGGTGAAAGGAACGATTGCAGTTCGGGGAGCGCATTGGCCATGCCGTTAATATCGGCTTGTGGGCGCAAAATGATATTATGGAGTTTGGTTTTTATTACTGTTGGCGCAGAACTCATAGCCTCCAAATAACCATTGATATCTTCGGGTAATACCGATGCATTTCGGAAAAAGCCATCTATCTCGGTTGCCGCACGGTTTTTGGCGTGTACGCGTACCATGCGTTCCTCCGCACCGATAAATCCAAGTTGGTGCGCGATAGGCGTAAGGCGCAGATCGGCATTGTCTTGGCGGAGCAGGATACGGTATTCGGCGCGACTAGTGAACATTCGATAAGGTTCTTCGGTGCCTTTGTTGACGAGATCGTCGATGAGGACACCGATATAGGCATCGGCGCGGCTCAGCACGAGTGGTGCTTGCTCTTTAACCGCCAATGCAGCGTTGATACCAGCCATAAGCCCTTGGCAACCTGCTTCTTCGTAACCCGTGGTGCCGTTGATTTGGCCCGCGAAAAACAAGTTTTTTACCAAATGCGTTTCCAGCGAGGTTTTCAACTGGGTAGGCGGGAAATAATCGTATTCGATGGCATAACCCGGACGGAACATTTTACAGTTTTCAAGCCCAGGGACTTGTGTCAATGCCTTATATTGTACATCTTCGGGCAGCGAAGAAGAAAATCCGTTGACATAAATTTCGCAGGTATCGCGGCCTTCTGGTTCAATAAACAATTGGTGGGCAGTTTTTTCTGCAAAACGGTCAATTTTGTCTTCAATACTTGGACAATACCGCGGCCCAAGCCCTTGGATACGGCCATTGAACATGGGCGATTTGTCAAAACCAGTACGGAGCGTATCGTGTACTTTTTGGTTGGTATGGGTAATATGGCAAGGCATTTGGTCGGTGAGTGGCGGCGTATCCGTATAGGAGAATTTGCCTGCCGGCTCGTCGCCCGGTTGTATTTCGCATTTAGAATAGTCGATAGAACGGCCATCCAAACGTGGAGGCGTACCCGTTTTCATCCGTCCGGCTTCAAAACCCAATTCTACCAATTGTTCGGTAATGCCTTTGGATGCAGATTCACCCGCACGGCCACCACCAAGTTGTTTTTCACCGATATGAATAATACCATTCAAAAAAGTACCGTTGGTCAAAACGACTGCACTGGCCTCTATTTCGAGTCCCATGCCCGTGTGGATACCACAAACGCGACCGTCTTTTACGATCAAGCCCTTTACCATGTCCTGCCAAAAATCGACATTAGGGTGCGCTTCCAGCATTTGCCGCCATTTTCGGGCAAATTGATTGCGGTCGCTTTGTGCACGCGGACTCCACATCGCGGGGCCTTTGGAGCGGTTGAGCATCCTAAATTGCACCATAGTATGATCGGTAACGATACCCGAGTAGCCACAAAGTGCGTCTATTTCGCGCACAATTTGGCCTTTCGCAACACCACCCATGGCAGGATTACAACTCATTTGGGCAATGGTCTGCATGTTCATCGTGGCCAGCAGCACTTTACAACCCAAATTGGCCGCACCCACAGCGGCTTCACATCCGGCATGCCCGGCACCTACTACAATGACATCGTATTTTGGAAACATAATTACGTTTTTTGCGGCGCAAAGGTACGTGAAAAAATGGAAGTAATCACATTAATCAGATCATTCACGCTATCTTTGCGGCTAAGGAACGACGAAACAATAACTTCCCCCTTTTGGCTGATTCCTTTCCGCTCATCCCGCCTATCTTTTTGTTTAAATAGCCCCACTATTCGCACAAAAAGATACTTGTACCCGTGCTGAGCCAGCCGAAGCATGAGCAAAAACTAATCTAACCAAAAGGGGGAAGTTATTATTTCATCGTTCCTAATGTCAACCATGAGAAATTTATTTTATACGCTGCTAATGAGCGTACTTTTTGCTTCCTGCGCACGTCAGGGGAGTTTGACGGGTGGTATAAAAGATACTATCCCGCCCATGTTGGATACCTTAAATAGTACGCCCAATTATGTTACACAATTTGATAAACGAAAAATTGAATTGGCGTTCAACGAGTGGGTGGTACTCAAAGACGTGGTTAAGGAAATCCTTATATCGCCGCCGTTGGATCCGAAACCTAGTTTTACGCTAAAAAAGAAAAGCGTTATCGTCGATTTTGGTGAAAAAGCCGCCTTTCGACCCAATACAACTTATACCATCAATTTTGGATCGGCAGTGCGCGACCTCCACGAGAGTAACCCGGCCAAGGATTTACGGTATGTTTTTTCCACCGGAACAGCTATTGATAGTTTAAAAGTGGAAGGCATTGTCAATGATGCCATTACAGGAGAATCCGTCGAAAATGTGACGGTGATGCTCTATGATATTACAAAAGATAGCGTAATTTTGAAAGAAAAACCTTACTATTTTGCCCGAACAGAAAAGAGCGGCAATTACAGTATCAAAAACGTAAAACCAGGTGTTTTTAAAGTAGTGGCCATAGATGAAGGGCAAACACCCGACCTGAAATGGACACCGGGCAGTGAGCGCATAGGATTTCCTGATTCGTTGATTACTTTGAGCGATTCCATCAATCGCCTGTTTCTGCCATTGAAAATCTTTAAAAACCAAGGTCGCGTTAGGGTAACAGACAAAAACGCACTGGGATTTGGAGTAGTCAAGATTGGTTGGACAGATATTGCGCCTAAAGATGCGGCCATTATTTTTTCCGAAAATGCAACCGCAGCAGGGGTTAAAACATTGATCGAAAATAGCAAAGATACCACCTTGGTTTGGTATGATTTTCCGTTGGATACCACAACTGTTGCGTGGTCGTTGAATGTGGTGGACACGAATACAACGGTACAAGTTAAATCTTTTAAAAGAAAGGAATTTGCGTTAAGGCACCGCTTGCGTCCGTATGTAGAAGGCGGTGGCGGCGGTACTGGTGGAAGAGGACGCGGTGGAAAACCTGCACCTCCGCCAGTTCCTACCCAATTACCAGCA
>JAAFHO010000248.1 GCA_013297575.1 Chitinophagales bacterium | reverse complement strand
GATGCGGACGACCTGTGATAGGGTCAATATTCAAAAATGTACCCTTAGCCGTTTTTTTCCAAATAGAATACTCCAAAATACTTTCCTTTGCATTTGGTTTGGGCGTATCGTACGCAGTTACCTTGTTTTTCGCCTCGTCTTTGATCAAAAAATGCTTCAATGTCGCTTGCTCCAAATAAGGTGCTTGCTCCACAATAGCCACATATTTTTTTTTCACCTCTCGCGTGCGAAACATTTCAGTCAGCCGCCCCAACGCCTTGTCTGTTCGGGCAAATAGCACCGCACCGCTCACAGGACGATCTATTCGGTGCACCGGATGCAAATAAACGGCTCCCGGTTTGTCGTATTTTTCTTTTAAATACGCCTTGCCCCAGTCGGTCAGTGTGCGGTCTCCTGTTTTATCGCCTTGAACCAACCAGCCTGCTGGTTTGTTGATAGCAAGTAAATGGTTGTCTTCGTAAATTACTGTTGGCTCCATGGCACAAATGTACACAAAAATTGTAAAAACTTAGCCAGCGGTTTCAGATCAAAAAAGCAGACAGTTTTTGGTCAGGCGAGCCGCTTTTTTGAGTTCGATGCAGCGCATCGGACGAAAAAAACGGTGAAGCATGGGCAAAAACTGACCTTTTTTGGCTGAAATGGGAGCGGCTAAGTTTTTACCAAAAATTAAGACTTAACCCCATGCGCATTACGCTCGGATATTCCCCCTGCCCAAACGACACCTTTATTTTTGGTGCTTTAGCCAATGGCTTGATCGATACACAAGGTATTGATTTTGAAATTGTTATGGACGATGTAGAAGCACTCAACAAAATGGCTTTTGCAGGTGTATTGGATGTAACAAAACTCAGTTACCACGCCTTTGCACACCTTACGAGTACTTATCGCTTGTTGCAAGCCGGTAGTGCTTTGGGGAATAATTGCGGCCCATTGCTGGTGGCAAAAACACCTTTAGATACTGCTCAAATTGAGCATGCGCGTATCGCTATCCCTGGAAAAATGACCACTGCCAATTTTTTACTTAGCCTTGCGTATCCCAATGCCATACACAAGGTAGAGACCCTTTTTTCTGAAATAGAAAACGCTGTTTGCGATGGCCATTGTGATGCTGGATTAATTATTCACGAAAACCGTTTTACCTACCAACAAAGAGGACTCACCAAACTCATTGATCTAGGCGAATATTGGGAAAGCACTACTGGTTTGCCAATACCACTGGGCGGTATTGTTATCAAAAAAGAGCACCCTTCTGATCTACAACAACTTGTAAACCAATTAATTAGAGAAAGTGTAACCTTCGCCTACGCGCATACCGATCAGGTAATGCCTTATATACGTACACACGCGCAAGCGATGGAAGACCACGTGATGCAGTCGCATATTGATCTATATGTCAACGAATACTCGATTGATTTAGGAGGAAAAGGCCGACACGCGGTGCAAACTATGTTCAGTATGGCGAAAGCCAAAGGACTGATCGGGGAATACGAGCGCGATTTTATGATTTAGGTGCCTGCCATCGTACTCTTTTATTTTTGGTAAATTATTTTGAGATTTGGTACAAAGCACATTACCCCAAGTGTGGCAAGACCGGCCTTAGAAAAATTTATGCTAAGCCTGCCGAAGTATGCCGTTTTTGCTCGTGCTTCGACTAGGCTCAGCATGAAAGTGGAGGCGGATGAAGCCAAAAAGTGTTTGAGCCAAACGGAATTTTCGGGACGCAGTCCCCGCTCGATAGTGCGGCGAGTTTTTTTTGGCGCCGCCGGAGCGAGGAAGCAACACCTCCATGCGTCGGTGACCGACACGGCATTTTTCGTCAGCCGAAGCGTTTTTTGCTTACTTTTTTTCGCTAAAAAAAGTAAGAAGCAGGCTTTTTGCATCAATTTTCAACTTTTTGAAATTTGCAAGTGGCCATTACTTTTTTGCTAAATAAAAAGTGTACGGCTGTAAGTTTAGTTCCTACAATTCGCCAATCACCGAAAGTACGCTAGCAACAATCTTATTTCGTTCCACACTTGCCTCGGAGCTACTCATCGTGCCCCTCATTTCACTTTTGCGTAAGGTTTCTAGTCGTTCGGACAATCCAAGCACGGTCATTTTTAGATCATCGTCCATTTCTGGAATATCCAAAACCATCATTTTTTTGATCGCATCAGCGGTTTTGGCTTTGCCCACTAAATTGCGTAAATCCTGTTTTATGGCATCTAATTCCGCAGCCGATGTGGCAGATTTTACGGGTGGCTGTGGCGGCGGCGTGACGATAATTGTTTCTCTTACAGGTGTTGGAGGTACAATTACAGACCCGCTTGTTGTTGTTTCGGAAGGGACATAAGACCTCAATGTAAACACAAATTGCCCACCTTTATGTCCGGCGTTTTGGATCGGATTAGCATCAGGCATTTGCGGGTAATTGGAACGAGTGGTCTCTGTTACTTTATCGGCCAAGCGTCCAATATGTAATTTAGGACGTGTATTGATTTGCAATTCCCCAATAATAGCCGATGCAAAGGGGCTATTGCCACCTAACGAACCATCGCTGACTGTTTCGTCGTGCCTGCCGGAACAAAACGCCCAACGCGATACCCTTTTTTCGTATTCCTCTGCCAAATCTTCTGCAGCTCCTTTTGTGCCATCTGCAAAAAATGAACCTGAAAAACAGGAATCAGAAATCAAAAGTATATGTCGGCACTTAATGACTGAAATAAGTTCGCGGATACGAGAATTGGATAAATATGTTGAAATTCTATCTTTTTGGGCATTAAAAGGTACCCAATACCCCATGCCATTGTGGTCCAAATGCCCATGACCGGAGTAGTAGATAAGCAAATAATCATTTTCGCCCAGCACTGATTCATTAGTCAATAGATAAAGTTCATCTTCTATATTTTCGCGGGTAGCAGCAGCATTGGTTAGTATTTTTTGCGAACTAAAATCATATTGTGTCGTCAGAATTTGCACAATACTTTCCATATCCCTCACTGCATTGTTGAGGTGTGTCCAGTTTTGGTATTCGTTGATCCCAATACCTAAAATATGTTTTTTACCCACTATTACAGGATTGCTCACTGCATCGGGAATATTGCCAAGATCTCGTTTTAAGTCATTCATGGTTTATCGCTTTTTTAGCGTTTGGAAATTGGAAATCAATAATTTATGATTTAATGAATCAAACCATTTTTTTAAGAAAAATTACCGACAAGGCTCGACAACGCACTATTAATTTTATTGCGACCAATCGTTAAATCACGCGCATCAATCGTGCCATTTTGATCTTCCCGCTCCAACGATTTCCATCGGCCCGATAATAAAATAGCGGCATCGCGCTCATTTTCAATAGATGGAATATCAGAGGTAATGACCAATTTGATACCTTCGAGGGTTTTTCCATCTGCAATAAGTGCTAATACTGCACTTTTCAACTGTTTGGGTGTCGTAATGGCCATTGCTACCGTTGGTTCCGTTTTTTCCGGCTGCACCCTCGTAACAGGCTGAGTACCACTGTCCCCTCTCGTCGGCTGAGTAGTCGCAACAGGCATTTCATTAACACCCGGTTTGTAATCCTTCAACGTAAATACAAATTGTCCACCCATATCCCCGGTATCCTGCAATGGCCCAAAAGCGGGGAGTTGGTTATAATTAGATCGAGTGATGGTAGTCACTATTTCAGCAATGCGCGAAATATTGATTTTTCCAAAATTATTCAATTGTAGCTCCTGTATCAATGCCTTTGCAAAAGGGCTATTGCCGTCGCTGCCGTCGCTCACTTCTTGGTCTTCACGACCCGAACAAATGGCCCAGCGCGACATACGGCGTTCGTAATCCAAGGCCACCAATTCTTCTCCGCCCCCACGTGTACGCGTGAACAAAGACCCTGAAAAGCACGAATCAGAAACCAATAGCACGTGGCGGCATTTCATATCTGCTACAATCTCTTTGATCCTTGAATTAGGGAAATAGGACGCAATTTTATCCTTTTGAGCGCCTACAGGTACCCAATATCCGCGTTTGTTTTTATCCAAATAACCGTGGCCAGAATAATAAATAAAAAGGCTATCATCGGGGCCTAAAACGTTTTCGTCCGTATAACGATACAATTCTTCTTCTATCCGGTCGCGTGTGGCATCCTGATCTTTGATAAGGGTAGATGCTGCAAAATCATACCGATTCATCAATAAACTGGTGATGTCTTCCATGTCGCGCACGGCATTATTCAACTTTCGCCAATGCGTATAAGCGTTCACACCAATGCCTAATATATGCTTTTTGCCCATAGTGGAGAATATAGGAGTTGCAGATTGTTCCTCATCAAAGCCAATAGATCTTGTTAAACTCATGTGTATGAAACGGGGTTATTAGAGTTTCCTGAATTTTCAAAGCAACAAAAGTCTGTGTTTTATTTTAATTTTAATAATATTTTTTTAGCAAAAAGGTAAAAACAATCGTACCGTTGACTTTAACGGATTTATGTTGCACTAGTTTTAACAAAAAACGCCAATTTGGAAGTTCCGAATTGGCGTTTTTTGTTAAAACTGTTATAGCATGTTACAGGTCTATTTTTACCAACTTTGACCTTATTTACTACCAATTAACTCCTTTTGTCCTTCGTTTTTTAGTTTGTCAAAATTGCTCAAACCGCACTCCAAAAAGTTGCGATACTCGGCTACATCCGGCGTATATCCACGGGGTTCGTTCAAAATAGTAGTGCCATCGTGGTGCATGAGTACATACCAAGGTTGTGAATTGCGGTTGAAATTATTGATTTGGAAACTCGACCATTTATCACCTACCGTACGGATTTTATCGCCGGTGCCGCTATCCAGCAAATACGCAAATTTGTCGTCGCCAAACAAGCGCGCTTTATCATCCACATACAGCGAAACCACGACGTATTTGTTGTGCAAAGGCTCCGAAATACCCGTTTGCGGCCATACCGTTTCTTCCATTTTACGGCAATTGACACAGCCATAACCTGTGAAATCGACAAAAAGTGGCTTGTTTTCCTTTTTTGCTATGGCTAATGCCTCGTCAAAATCATGGTAGCAATCAATACCATTCGGACAATCCGATGGACGACCCCAACTGTAACCAACTGGCGGTGCCAAACCACTCAATAGCGATAAAGATTTATAATTGAACAAACCATAAGCCAAATAAGCAGCAAATACAGCGGACAAAGTACCCATCGCCAAACGACCAAATCCTGGGCGGCCTTGAGCACCTTTCCAGCCCAAAATACCAAATTGGTACAAGGCCAACAAACCCGCGCACAACAACCAAATACCCATAAATAACTCAAATTTGAGCATACTCCAGTGGGATACCAAATCGGCTGTACTCAAAAATTTAAAGGCCAAGGCGAGTTCCACAAAACCCAGCGTCATTTTCACATTGTCCATCCAACCACCAGATTTTGGTAAACTTTTGAGCCAGCCCGGAAACATAGCAAACAACGCAAACGGTAAGGCAAGTGCCAAGCCAAAACCCGATAAACCCGCGAATGGGCGAGCCGGCAAAAAGCCCAGTAATTCCTTCCCGTTATTGGATCGAGCGGTTTCTACCAACAACGATCCCACCAATGGCCCCGTGCAAGAAAAAGACACCAACGCCAGCGTAAAAGCCATAAAAAAGATACCTAAAATACCGCCTTTGCCCGCCATTTGGTCGCTTTTATTGACCCACGATGTAGGTAATGAAATTTCAAAAAAACCAAAAAAGGAAATCGCAAAAGCAATAAACACTAGGAAAAACAAGAGATTGAACCATAAATTGGTACTCATCTCATTCAATGCCGTAGGTCCCAATGCTTTGGTAATACCCACCCCCAAGGCTACATAGATCAAATAAATGCTCAAACCATAAATAAAAGCATTGCGCAGCCCTGTGGCGCGGTCTTTAGAACGTTTTACAAAAAAACCAACCGTGACCGGTATCATAGGAAAAATACAAGGCGTAAGTACAGCACCCAAACCAAAGATAAAACCCCAAAACAAGGTAAGCCAAAATGAGCCGTCCGCTTCGTTTACATCGGAAGAGCAAGTACCTACAAATTTAGTGGGATCAATAGCGCGCTTACTGGAAAAAGTACCTTTTTGATCGCTATCTCCTGTTGCGGCTGTTGTTGTAGGTGCATTTGGATCGGCTATTACGGCAGTTGTTCCCGCACCTTCAACGGAGGTTGGGGGGACTTGTCCAAGCCCGCCGCCGGGTTTAGTTTCCGTAGATGGGGTTGTTTCCGCAGGTGTTGCTCCCTGTTTGGGTGTTGCAGCCGTAGGCGTAACGGTTATCCTAAAATCCACATCTTTAGGAGGAAGACACATTTCCTCATTGCAAGTCATATAGGTAATATATCCTGTAATGGGTTGTGAATAATCGCTTATTTTTACATGTTGGGTAAAAATGGCGGTATGTTTAAATTTGGTAAGATTCATATCGAACACCTTATCAAATTTAGTAAAACGATCGCCACTTTCTTTGGCTTCGCCCACTATTTTGTAGTGTGCGCCATCTTTAAAGGTAAAAGAGGTCGGGATTGGCCCCATATCGCTTTCCAGTTTTTGGGAATAGGTGTACCAACCATCATCAATGGTTCCGGTAAAGATCAAATCCGCTTCGCCATTGCCAGCGTCTTTACTGGAAAATGACCATTTAATAGGGTTTTGGGCAAATGACAAACTTGCTGCCTGTGTCAGACTAAAAAGCAGCATAAATAAGCGCAGACAAAATTTCATATTGACTATAATTTTTAAAACTGGGTACAAAGAAACATCGTTTTCTGTTTACGTTGCATTAACAAGACAGATTTATGTTATTTTTAACCAATAAACAAGGTTTTGTTAAGACCATATTCATGTTGTTTTTATGCTACAAATTGAGTTTAATATTTTGATAATGAAATTTTTATGACTTATTAAATATTTTTGTGTGATTAGGACAAAGACCTAAGGAGCAGGAGAATCGCAGCACTAAAATAAAAACATCTGATGTTATGTTATACAAATAAGAGCAACTAAAGTAGTGGACTGCCTCAGTGGACACCATAGAATCCAAACTAAAACACGTTAGCGCACACAATAACGATTTCAATGACTAATAAGATAATACCCTTTGGGAAATTAATGAATTTAACCACAAAAAAATGATATGACTAATAGATTATCCAATCATCTAACACTTTTTTGGGTTTTTGTTATTTTTAGATTAAACGCCTTTGCTCAGGGTAGCGTTAATATAGAATACGTTGCCATTGATTCGGTAAACCAATCGTTTATTGGAAAGGAAATCAGAATTGACTTCAAATCCTCAATGGAAAATGACTCTCAGTTTGTAAATGGTCATGTACCTATTTTAGCACTACTAAGAAGCAGAGATACCTTTTCTTTAAAAATAAAAAATGAGTCAGTAAAATTTACAGAAAGATGGATAACGTATCCAGACGAGGCCTTGTTAAGAGCGCAAGGATTCAGAAGCCTATATTTGAATACCCCAATTCAAATACATGAAATGATATTAGAACATATCGACACCAACTCAATACACGTAAGTGCTACCATTTATGATTTAGACAACAGTTATAGTGAACTCGATAAAAAAAAGTTAGAATTAGAACATAACTTACGTGAAACAGCTCACGAAATCATAAATTTAGATAAGCAGACAATCGACATTGACGCTAGAAGAACAGCGTTGGAGGATAAAAAATGGAGTTTAGAAAGAGAAATAAGAAAACTGATTAGGGAAGAACGAAACCTAGATAGAGATTGGATAGATAAAGATAAAAAAAAGAATAGAATAGAACGGA
>JAAFHO010000255.1 GCA_013297575.1 Chitinophagales bacterium | reverse complement strand
CTGGCAAAAAATTACTTGAGTAGTCGTTGACTTTGCTATAAGTCTTTATCTTTGTATCTTCAATAATTTATTAATCATTCAACATTATGCTGGCAAAATTCTACGCACTCGTGGCACTCCTTTTTACTGCTTTATACGCCGTGCATGCACAGGAGACGACAACTAAAATGCCCGTGTCCGAATGTGGCACTCATACTTATTCACCTTGGCTAAAATGGTACCACGATCATAAAAATGAATTTGCCGGCCGTGGTGTGGATACGAATTGGCTATTTGTTCCTACTACGGTTCATATTACATGTTCCGACAATTCGGTTAATTTCTATCCCGATGAAGAGGTATTTCGTATTATTTGTGATATGAACAAGCAATATGAGCCAGCACGTATTCATTTTTATTTAGTTCCTGGCGAGTCTTTTGTTTACCATTCAAATAGCAGTTGGTGGCAACACGATTGGGCCGGAGGACAGGAGATGATTGAAACAACACTGATCCCAGATCGGCTGAACTGTTATATCGTAGATGATCCAGTTGGTAATTGCGGGTATTCTTGGTTAGGAGCAATCGTCCTCAATACGGATTGTTCTGGTGTGAGTAATACTACTTGGGCGCACGAAGCAGGGCATCATTTCTCTTTACCACATACATTTTATGGTTGGGAAAACCAGACATGGAACTATGCAATACCATCCCCACCTGAATGGGATGGCTATGAAGTAGAAAGAATGGATGGTTCTAATTGCTTGTTTTCAGGTGATGGTTTTTGCGATACAAAACCTGATTACCTCAATGCCCGTTGGAATTGCAACGACCAGTCTCAAAGTACTCAAATACAACATGATCCTATTGGTGTCCCATTTGTATCTGATGGAACGTTATTTATGTCATATTCTTCTGTAACCTGTAGGAATCGCTTCTCGGATGAACAAATTGACGCAATGCGCGCCAACCTTTATACCGAACATTCCAATTATTTACAAGCATCTGAATCTGGCGAACCTATTGCCGATAGTGCAGTAGTTACCTATATTTCTCCCATAGATTCTGCGATACAACAATATAACAATGTTGTATTAAATTGGCAACCCGTTGAAAATGCTACATTTTATCAAGTTGAAGTAGCATTGTCGCCTTCTTTTTCGGTGCTTTTTTATAAAAAAAATATTTACGGCACTACCGTGAATATCCAAAGTAATATACCCAATAACCGCACTTTATATTGGCGTGTTCGGCCATATAGCGAATGGGATCTTTGCAAAATACCCGGAATAATACCCAAACAGGTCTTTAAAACAAGAAATAATACCGCTGTAAATGAATTGGAGCGCACCACTGATATTACTATCGCGCCCAATCCAACCACAAGCGGCACACCTATAATGATGACGATTACACATCCCGAGCAGGTGAATATGCAGATCACTTTGAATGACGCATCGGGGCAAATAATATATAAAAAATATATAAAACTACAGTCAGGAGAAAATCAAGTAGAGGTCCCTACGCAGCAACTTGCAGCAGGGTTCTATTTGGTAACCGTTCAAACAGCAAATGGAATACTAACCAAAAGTGTGGTTATTACGCAATAGCCACACTATCATCGCATCCGAACATCTACCTGCGCATAGGGAATTGTAATACCGTATTGCTTAAATGCATGCCAGATAATAAACCGGATATCGCTCTTAGTACTTTCAATACGAAACATGTTTTCGCTATAAAACAGGAGTTCAAAGAGTACACCGTGGTCCAAAAACTTCGCCATACGCACAGAAGGACTAAAATTGGTATCATCAGTAATGGTATGCTTATGCTGTACTACGCAGTCGAGGAGGATTTTTTTTACCAATTCCATATCGGATTCGTAGGCGACAGTGACCGTAATAATAAACCGCGTTGCTTTGTTGTTGTGGCTCCAGTTGACCACATTTTCTTCCATAAATTTATGGTTGGGAATGATCAGTATCACATCGTCGCGGTTGCGAAAAATAGAAGTACGCAGGCCAATATCTTCAATTTTGCCGACCATACCATTCACTTCAAGGATATCGCCAATTTCGATTGTCCCTTCAAATAACAGAAAAACACCGGAAACAATATCAGCAAAAATTTGGCGTAAGCCCAATCCCAAACCTACCAATAGTGCCGCCGAACTAGCTAACATGAAGGTAAAATTGATCCCCAAGGCATTGATCATGGCCATTACTGCAAATGTCCAGATAAAGTACCGCAACAGGAGCAAAAAAGAGAATAAGCGTCCCTTGTCCATATTGCGGCGCTTGGCAAATCGGCGGAAAAATTTAGCCGATAAAAAGATTACTATTCGGGCTAGGATAAAAATCAGCACCACCGAAAGGAGCGACCATACGGTGATGCTGAAATTACCGACTGCAAATAGTTTATACTCTAACAGTTCTTTCATTTATTTCTTAAATCCCAACAAAACACCTTCTATAATATCGCAACAGGTATGTACCTGCGCCTCTGTAATCACCAATGGCGGTGCAAAACGGATAATATTACCGTGGGTAGGCTTGGCCAACAAACCGTTTTCGGCCAATTCCATACAAATATCCCAAGCAGTGGTGCTGTCTTCAGTATCATTGATGCCTACTGCGTTCAATAGACCTTTACCACGTACAAAAGATACCATTTCAGGACATTTGTGCATGATTTCTTCCATGCGCTGACGGAAAATGGCACCCATTTTTTCTGAATTTTCGGACAGGTTTTCATCTGTGACCACTTTAAGGGCTTCCATCGCAACGGCACAGGCTAATGGATTACCACCAAAAGTAGAACCGTGTTGACCAGGTTTGATACACAACAATACTTCGTCGCTACCCAATACCGCACTTACTGGCATAGCACCACCTGAAAGGGCTTTTCCTAACACAAGCAAATCTGGTTTTACATCGTAGTGATCGCAACAAATACGGCGACCTGTACGCGCAATACCCGTTTGTACTTCATCGGCAATCATCAACACATTGTATTGATCGCACAGTGAACGAATACCTGGAATATAGTTATCATCGGGTACAACTACACCTGCCTCTCCTTGTATGGGTTCGAACATAAAACCCGCCACGTTTGGGTCTTGAAATGCTTTTTCCAAGGCCACCAAATCATTGTAAGGTACCAAATGGAAGCCCGGCATAAATGGACCAAAACCTTTATAAGAACTTGGATCGGTTGAAGAAGATATAGCAGACATGGTACGTCCCCAAAAATTACCTTCCACAAAAATGATCTTTGCTTCGTTTTCCGGAATGCCCTTCACCTGATAACCCCAACGGCGAGCGAGTTTGATCGCTGTTTCGCCACCTTCTACGCCTGTATTCATAGGTAACATACGCTCATAACCAAAATAATTGGTCAAAAACTCGGAATATGGACCCAGTAAATTATTATAAAATGCGCGTGAAGTCAGTGTCAATTTTTGTGCTTGATCGGTCATCGCCTTGATGATACGCGGATGGCAATGGCCTTGGTTAACAGCACTATATGCGGATAAAAAATCAAAATAACGCTTGCCATCCACATCCCAAACATAAACGCCTTGGCCTTTTTCAAGCACAACGGGCAGTGGGTGGTAGTTATGGGCATTGTAACGCTCTTCGAGTTCCATCAAATCTTGCGAAGATGTTGTAGTGGTGAGGACTTCCATATTATAAACTGAATTTAAAATTTTATAGCACAAAGGTAAGAATATATTGTGGAAAACCGCCTTTAAACTTTGTAAATTGTCCAAACACGGGTCTTTGATTGTCAATGTTTTATGTTTACTTATTTGATGGCAATGAGAAATAGCCGCAGTGATATAGCGAATATTTAAAAGAATAAATCGGATGAATATCATAACACTCCTATATATTTGCAACGTATTTTACAAATATTAAAATATGATTTACATTGGAATGAACACGCGATTGCTTTCTTAAAGGAAAATAGGTAGTAATATTTAATGAGGCCTTATTAACTATAAAGATATTAATAAAACGGAACGCTTCAATCAATTGAGCATCGAGGCGTTCCGTTATCCAAAACCAAAACTAAGGATACTTCTTAACCGCCGCCGCTTTTACAGGTTTTTTCAACTCAAAATCTGCCGTTAAACCACCTACTAATGCTTTAAATGCACCCGGTTCAGTGACCCATTTGTTATTGATACCTACAAATGCTAAATCTCTAAACGAGATATTAAACGTTACTGTTTGGGTTTCGCCAGCCTTTAAGTTTACTTTCTGAAATCCGCGCAAACGCTTTACCGAAGGCGCAATACTTGCAAACAGGTCGCTCACATAAAGTTGTACGACTTCCTTGCCTTCGCGGCCACCGGTATTGGTAACTTGCACAGAGATTTGTATATTTTCGTTTTTATCAAACTCTTTTTTATTGATTACCAAGTTTTTATACTCAAATTTGGTATAACTCATTCCCGATCCAAATTCATACTGCGGGTCATAAAATTTATTTTTTCCATCTGGGTAACCCGTACTTGCATCCAATGATTCCAAGAATTTATAGTCGTAAGGTACAATGCCGTTGGCGTATCGTGGGTAAGTGAGTGGTAATTTTCCACTAGGGTTTACGTCGCCAAAAAGCACATCTGCAATGGCTTCTCCGCCTTCCATGCCTGGGTATAGGGCAATCAGAACCGCCTTCATATTGGCTTCAATGGAATTGATAAGGCGTGGGCGGCCTTCTGCAAGTACCAATACAATGGGTTTGCCTGTTTTGGCCAGCGCATTGGCCAGTTCAACCTGATAAGCATCCAAGGCCAAATCATTGATGGTACCCGGTACTTCTGTATAACTTTCTTCCCCAAGGCAAAGAACAATACTGGCGTAATCACCACTGGAAGCAGCACGTACAGCATCGTCTATGGTAGTAAGTCGTTCGAAATTAGCACCTTCAAAATAAGTTACCTTATCTGTGCCTATTTTTTTGACGATCGATTCTAATATGGTGTTTTTCTCTTTGTAAACTTCGTTGGATTTTTCACCCTGCCAAGAATTGGTCCAACCGCCATTAAGGGCACGTATCGAACCCGCTGTTGGGCCAACAACCAATACTTTTGATGTTTTGGAGAGCGGTAATGCATTATTGGTATTTTTAGCGAGTACAAGACTTTGGCGTGCAGCCTCTAACGCTGTTTGGCGAAATTCTTCGCCGCCAAATTTAGGAAAACTGCTCAACGGGTCATGTGTTTTTTCAAACAAACCCAACATCATTTTTACCCTTAAAATACGGCGCACGGCATCATTGATGCGCGTCATCGGAATTGCCTTTTCTTTTATTAATTCAATTAATAATGTCGTGAATTCTAGATCATTGGGTACCATTGTCATATCAATACCCGCATTTACGGCAATTTTAACCGCTTCTTTGTAGTTTTCTGCTATTTTATGGCGGGTGGTCAGGTATTTCACATCTTCCCAATCCGACACGGTAAAGCCCTTAAAGCCCCATTCTTCTTTGAGTATTCCTGTCAATAGTTGTTTGTTGGCATGCGCAGGAATACCATTGAAACCCGACGAATTGATCATCACCGTCATCGCACCATTTTTGATGGCCTCTTCGTATTGTGGTAGAAAATACTCGCGGAGTTCGCGGTCGGGAATCCAAGCATAGGTACGGTCTTTACCGCTAACGGCTGCACCATATCCGGTAAAGTGTTTCATACAAGCCGCAATTCGGAAAGGGTTGCTCATATCAGTACCTTGGTAACCTTTCACCATGGCCGAGCCAAATATTTTGTTCATCAGCACATCTTCACCGAAACTTTCCCATGTGCGCGACCATACCGGAAAGCGGCACAAGTCCATGGCTGGACTAAATGTCCAAGGAATACCCGAAGCACGACATTCGTAGCCTGTAATATTACCCAGTTGTTCGGCCAAACCTGGATTCCAGGTGGCAGCCACTGCTAATGGTTGCGGATAAAGTGTAGTACCCAAGGTATAATTGACACCATGAATCGCATCAATACCATACAAAACAGGGATTTTTAAGCGCGATTTACCCGCCTCGGTTTGTATTTCTGTAATGATTTCCTGCCAACGCGCTGCGGTATGGGCAGTAGTACCTACATTCAGAATAGAACCGACATGGTACTCTTGTAATACCTTTTTAAGTTTTTCTTTATTAATGGTGAGTGGTTGTTTGAGGTTGTACGGGTCACCATCACAAACCATGTCCAATGCCAGTTGAGTCATTTCCCCGGCCTTTTCCTCTATGGTCATTTTAGCCAGTAAAACGTCTATTTTTCGCTCAATAGCGGGGTTTGTTTTTTGTGAAAAAAGTAAAAATGGAATGGTATTCAGGATAACCAGTAGAATGGTTCTGGAGTGCAATTTTGGTAGCATAAATTTTATACAGATTTTTTATTTTATAAAAATAGCAGAAGAATCAGGAAATAAAAGCACAAAAAAGTACTGTTTGATATGCAAAATATTCTGCCGCGCAATATTACGGCAACTAATGAATATAAAAAAGTGAATTGTTGCTTTTGTTATCTTCTATCCAGGCTGCTAGGGTTTTCTTATAAAAGCGGTTACGATTTGGCTTTCCGTTTGGATCATTACCATATATGTTCCTTTATTTTGGCTCGATAAATCAAATGCTCCTGATGATAGTTGCCCATTCCACACCTGTTGGCCAAGCGAGTTCATAATCGTTACCGTACCTGTTTCTTCTGATTTAAGATTACTGATATAAAAAACGTTTGAAGTTGGATTGGGATAAATGCCTAACGAAGCACCATCCAATTGTACCTCAACAATATCCGAATAAGTAAATTCGCCATCGCGGTCTAATGGTTTGAGCCTATAATAATTAATACCTGTCGTTGGATTAGTATCCTCAAATTGGTATTTAGCGCCTTCATCTGTATTGCCTTTTGCCGTTACCGTTCCGATTGTCTTAAACGTAAGGCCATCCGTTGAATGTTCCATTTCAAAGCAACAAGCATTGCGCTCTGTACCCGTTTCCCAAGTCAATGCCACCCCTTGCCTACTTTTGTTTGCAGCAAAAGCCATTAATTCAACTGGTAGCGGCGGTGCAGGTAATTGGTTGTAAAAAAACAAAGCCGTTTTATAGATAATATCGATATAAAAAGGCGTAGGGGCGGGCGAGAATTGACCATTGGAGGTACCCCAGTATTCATGATCCTCTCCAACACCTGTATAAAACTCATGTATAATATTTTGATTAGTAAGGCGTTGGTCAATAGGTAATGAGCCATAAACATTGGGGAATATCGGAAACCCAAACGGTGGGCCTACATTATAAGGTACAGAACCATCCATATCGCCGTGAAACAAAATAGCCGGAACATTATTATTGGATGCATTGATCCATGTGGTATTGCCTATTGCGCCCCAACAATTGGCAATTGCTTTTACCTTATGAGAATGTGTGTAGGTATTTCCAGCGCAATCAATACAGCCTAAATCAGGACGTAAAGTAGCGGCAAAAGTAGAGGCTGGTCGTTCGCTATTATCCATATAGGCCAAGTTGATGGCAGAAAAACCTCCAGCACTACTGCCCATCGCGAAAATATTGGAAGTGTCAATCTTATATGTGGTACGAAATTGCCTCAAATACCGAACGGCGGCAGCGGCATCTTGCAAACCTCTATATACAGCCCTTTCGGAAGCATTAGCAGACAGTACATTAAACCCTTTTCGATAATTGATACTGACGGTAA
>JAAFHO010000247.1 GCA_013297575.1 Chitinophagales bacterium | reverse complement strand
AATTCAGCACCTAGCCGAAGTACATGGAACATATATCATTTCTGGAAAAAAAAATGAAGTTATTACCCTTACGGATTTGAATACCAACCTTGCAGAGAAAAATAGCAGACAAATATTTGCCAAAGTACCTGGTGTTTTTGTGTATGATATGGATGGTTCAGGTAATCAAGTGAATATTGCTACACGTGGACTTGACCCACATCGGTCTTGGGAATATAATGTCAGGCAGAATGGTGTATTGTTGAATAGCGATATGTATGGTTATCCGGCAAGCCATTTTAGCCCGCCTATGGAAAGTATTCAAAAAGTAGAATTAGTACACGGAACAGCAGGATTGCAATACGGAGCGCAGTTTGGTGGGATGATTAATTATGTGACAAAAACTGGCGATACCACTAAAATGTTGAGTTATGAGGGTAGTCATTCCGTTGGTTCTTTTGGATTATTTAGCGCATACAACGCGGTGAGCGGTAAAATTGGCAAATTAAATTACTATGCGTATCATCAAAAACGCGTTTTAGATGGATATAGAAGAAATGGTGCATCCAACGCAGAAGGGCAATTTGTTTCTTTATCTTATCTTTTTTCGCCTTCGTTGCGGATAAAGGCCGAATTGGGGCGGTCAACTTACCGGTATCAAATTCCCGGGCCATTGACGGATGCACAGTTTTTGGATAATCCCCGACAAGCAACCAGAAGTCGTAATTTTTATAGTCCCGATATTTATCTGCCTTCGGTGACGCTCGACTGGCAAATTAATGCCAAAACCAAATTGAATTTTATTTCATCGGCGGTGTTAGGATCCAGAAATAGTGTTCAATTTTTAGCATTTGCCAATATTCCCGATACCATTGATGCGATCACCAATCAATACAAAAATAGACAAGTCGATATTGATAATTTTAATAGTTACACCTTTGATCTAAGATTGATACGATTGTATCGTATTGGGAAATTGGCCAATACCGTGGCTACAGGTATTCGGTACATCAATAACGATTTACACCGCAGACAATTGGGGAAAGGGACGACCGCAAGTGACTATGACCTAACAATTACGGGAGACTTTGGGCGTGATTTACATGCTAAAACAGGGGGTTTGTCCTTTTTTGTAGAAAATCTTATACAAATAACGCCCAAATTTTCTGTTTCGCCAGCCATCCGATTGGAAAGTGCGGTGACGAATATATCGGGGCGTATTTCTTATGTAAGTAACCCTAGAATCCCCGATGCTATTCACCATAAATACCCGTTATTGGGTGTTTCTACTCAATATAAATTAAATGACCAATGCCGAATTTTTGGCGGTATTGCGCAAGCATTTCGCCCTGTTATCTTTTCCGATATTATTCCATTATCGCCATTAGATAGCACAGATGCCAATCTTAAAGATGCATTTGGCTATAATGCTGAAGTTGGGATAAGTGGTAAATATGGAAAATGGTTTCATTTTGACTTAACTTATTTCAATTTGAGGTATAATAACCGCATTGGTATTCAAAATCTTATCGAAAACGGACAAACCTATAATTTTAGAACCAATACAGGTACAAGCTTAACCAAAGGGATTGAATTGTATGCAGAGTGTATATTTTTCAACAGTAAAATCGCAAAAGCATCCTTTTTTACTTCAACGGCCTATTTTGATGGTAAATATTTGAAAGGTTCTATCATTGTGAATAATGAAAATAAAGATATTGCGGGCAATACCCTTGAAACAGTACCTAAATGGACCAGCAGAAACGGTATTAACCTAAAATATAAAAAAATCAATACGACTATTCAGTATAGCTTTGTGGATAAGTCCTATTCCGATGCCTTAAATACAGAAACACCCAGTGCGAATGGCGCAAGAGGTGTTGTCCCTAGTTATAGTGTTTTTGATATAAATGCAACCTATCGACTATCACAGCATTACTCCCTCAAAATGGGCATAAATAATGTATTTAATGAACAGTATTTCACCAAACGGCCAACAGGATACCCTGGAGCAGGTGTTTGGAGTTCCGATGGGAGGTCTGTAAATGTTACATTTGGAATAAAGTTGTAAAAAAGAGTGACCCAATCATTCTGCAATGACCAATTTTTGGGTTATTTGTTGGTGTGCTGTTTGTAATACTACTTGGTAAATACCAGCAGGATATTGATCAGCATGGATAAAATAATTGTGCGAACCTGTTGGTATTTCCCCTTCAAAAATAGTGGAAATAACTTGACCAAACATATTGACTAACAATACGTTAGCGCGAACTGTACTTTTAACATTAACTGGAACAACGGTAATAGCACTGGCTGGGTTTGGATAAATTGCAGCCATTTTTGCAACATCTTCCCAACGCGTAGATGATGATTGTACCGCCTTAAATGTCCAATATCCTTCGGGTGCGGGCATCGGGCGGTTGATCGTTTTACCATCATTGGCGGTGGCGTGTATATAGTAATATATGGTAGTACCTGCGGGTTGAATCGGTATATTGGCCTCAAAATAATTGGCTGTACTGCTGGCCGTCATTGGAATTTCGGTATAACCCGTATTGAGATTAGTGGTATAAAACAACGAAACACCCGCTATACCAGAACGGTGCTGCACCAATGATTTTACTTGCCACTGTGCTGGAATATCCACATCGGCCGAACGGATAGCGGCATGGACGATACGCAGTGGTTGTTGTACACCTACCTCTTTGGAAATACAGTGTATTGCTCCACCACTATTTATAGGGTTATTATTTGCAGGACTAATACAATCAATGGCAACAATCTCATAACCGGGCATATATTTTTTCAGCGTATCCTGTGCAGCTACGTCCATTACGTGGTTATATTTCGGCATGATAATCGTTTTGTTGACGATCAGCATATTGACATAAGTGGGGTAGAGGGCTTTATTTGGATATGGTGGAAATCCTCCGTTAATAGAAGGCATAGGCATGCGAAGTACTCTAAAGTCGCGACCAAAAGAAGTTTTAAAACTGTCCAAAACATATTGGATATTGGCTTCAATTTGTGGGCCGTCCGATACTCCATTTGGGTATTGCCCAAGGAGTATTGTTTCTTCATCCAATAGTTTCATGTGCATATCAATATGATGAATACCATCGAACGGTAATTCCTTCATTTTGATATACCGCTTAATGCCCATATAGTCGTCCATAAGTGCGTCAATACTTTGAGCCGTATGGTTTGCTGTGCCAAATATATCGTTCCCATTATTCCCTTCTCCGTCCATGAGTTGGTTATTGTTGCGGAGGACGAGTTTCGATGCAAAAGCGGTACCCATACCATCTGACATAAAATTGCCACCCGTATTCACCATATCATTTTGGGGTATTTTAGTGGAATATACTGGAATACCCGCGTAAGCACCATATACAACAGGTAAATTATCATCATTTTCCCTGTTTGCTCTGTTATATATCCAATCAATCAAATAGATGGAGTCCACATCATTTTGATATACTGTAGTTGGACCATAGTCTCTAATCCAAACAGTAGAAGGCGGAATAATAGCGAATTCTATATTACTTGAAGTATCTGCTATGGTGTTCTTCGCATTTTGAATATCGCTTTGGGTATTACAACAAACGAGTACTTTACACTCCTTTTTTGCAGCCTTAACGATTTGGGTTATAGCGGGCTTATACGAATTCCAAGCCACTAATAGCGTACCTGTTTCTTCCCATTCAGCCATAGTACGCACACCCGCTGGCGGCATTGTTGTGGTATAGTTTTGGCCAAATATGGCATTGCAGACAACAAAAAACAGTAAAGTAAATAAAGTGGAGCGCATAGGTATAAGGCATTAAAATAATAAGCAGAATAAATTTATTCGCTCAAAATTAGTGCTTTTCAATGATATGAGGTGGAGGAATACTATTTTATGTTTTTTTTTGACAAATGATGCTCAAAATTTCGCACTTTTGCAGGTAGTTTTTTAAACTTTTACTGTAAAATTAGAATGTTGCTCTCTCTCGATTACCTCCAATTCCAGTCGGCCCTGCGCATAAAAATGACGGCAGGAAAGCAGCAAGTATTTGATCCGATACGGAAGAAATATGTAGCACTTACACCGGAGGAATTATTGCGCCAACTGACGCTCCAATATCTTTTACAATATAAAGAATATCCAATCAATCGAATAAGATCCGAAATAGGGATTCAGATCAATGGAATGCCCCGGCGGTGCGATATTGTGGTGTTCGATCAAGCGATCAAGCCGTGGTTATTGGTAGAGTGTAAATCACCTAAAATAATTTTAAACCAAAGTGTAATGGAGCAAGCGGCGCGTTATAATTTGACGCTTGCGGTGCCTTATATGGCGATCACCAATGGGCTGCATACGTATAGTTGTGCTTTGGATTATAGCGCTAGTTCATTTCGTTTTTTAGAAGATTTTCCGGATAAGGAGCAAGTGCTTTAAAGTTCAATAGTAAGTACTTGGACATAATTAATTACCATTTTGAACTTGGTCTTTTCCGCCTATACTTCCCCATTTTTTCGTTAGATAGTACTGCTATCCGCCTTAAAAATGGCTTATCTAGCCGAAAAATACCTGCGTTCATTTCTGTTAATTAACTATGTCCAAGTACTTAATCTCTTTTACCAGAAATCGCTGAATTCCTTCTTTGGTTTCCACACAAAGTCGCCCTTCAATATCTACATCTATAATTGTCCCTTGGAATACAGTATTTGCTTTTGGCAACAAAAAATTACGTTCTTTTTGGTAGCCCAATAAGCGTTGTAAATAGGTGGTTTGAATGGCCTCAGCACCGTTTTTTTTTAGTATTTCATACCAATATTCAATTTTTTCAAAAAGGGAGGCTGCCAAAATAGCAGTATCAATGGTTTGGCCTGTAATTTGCTGTAATGATCCTGCTTGGGTTAATGAAGGGGAAAAATGAGTTTGATTCACATTGATACCGATACCCACTATAGCGGTGGACAGGTTTTGACCACTAATGGTATTTTCAATAAGTATTCCAGATACTTTTTTTTGGTTGATTATCAAATCATTAGGCCATTTAATCCAACTATTTTCAACGTTGGTATTGGCCAAAATAGTATCGTAAACAGCAAGCGAAATGGCCTTACTTAATCCAGATTGCAGGTCTGCCCGCAGCCAAATAGGTCGCAGAATAATACTTGCAGTAAGGTTTTGACCAGGCGCACTTTCCCAAGCAGCACCCAATTGGCCACGCCCTTTTGATTGTTGATCTGCCATTATTACAGTACCTTCGAGGGTACTCGTTTCATTGGATAAAATGCGGGCATAATCGTTGGTGGAGGTCAATTCGTCGAAATGTAGCAGAACTTTCCCAACATATTTAGTGTTTAACAGGTTCATTATATCATCAAATATACAGCAAAGGTCAATTAAAGTCAGATAAAAGTTATACCTTTGTAAAAATTTATATTACAACCAATCATTTTTAATTTTGAATTTAACTGTTGCAACAGGGCGGGGAGCAATAAACCGCCAAACTGACACTGAAACATTGAATCAGTGGATTATTGAAGGCATCCGCGATAAAAAGGGCAAAAATATTGTTATGTTGGATTTGCGTCATTTGGATGATGCCCCGACCGATTTTTTTGTTATTTGTGAGGGCGACTCCAATGTCCATGTCAAATCAATAGCCGATGGCGTTTACTCTAGGGTAAAAGAAGAATTATTTTCCACTCCATTGCATACCGAAGGATCTATGAATGCCCGTTGGGTTTTGATGGACTACTTTAATACGGTGGTACACGTTTTTTATCCCGAAACCCGTATGTTTTACGAATTGGAAAATCTTTGGAGCGATGCCAAAGTGACCGAATTTGCAGACATTTAATTTTTATCAAAAGATATTATTTTAATGGAGAATAATCGAAAAAATAACGATAATTCGGACGATCGCCGCGATGGTGATGGAGGTCTTCCTAAATTTAATTTTACCTGGATCTACCTACTTGTTGGTGTAGCCATCCTTGCCCTTTATATGTACCGAAGTTTTGGACAAACGAAAGAAACTTCGTGGTCCGATTTTGAGGTAATGGCCAAGAATGGCGATGTAGCCCGATTTGTAGTACTGAATAGCAAGTCTCAAGGTAGGGTTTTTATAAAAAAGGAAAAATTAGGTCAAGGTAATTATTCGGAACTCAAAGCACCGGAGAATGCTTTTGATCAAAATAAACCTAATTTTATTTTCAATACAGGCCCAATTGAAATTTTTAGAGATAATATCAAAGAACTTAACGATCAATTGGCAAAAGACAAAAAAGCCAAAATTACCGTTGAATATCAGGAAAGTGATTGGACTGATAACTTATTTGTTTATGGCTTCCCTTTACTTCTGTTAGCAGGCTTGTGGATATTTATCCTACGCCGGATGGGTGGAGGTGCTGGTGGGCCGGGTGCGCAAATTTTTAATATTGGTAAGTCAAAAGCAACACTTTTTGATAATACAACAAAAGTGAATATTACTTTTGCCGATGTTGCTGGCCTTGATGAAGCCAAAGAAGAGGTGATGGAAGTAGTTGATTTCCTGAAAAACCCTAAAAAATATACTACATTAGGCGGTAAAATACCTAAAGGAGTACTATTGGTAGGGCCTCCGGGTACCGGTAAAACACTTTTGGCCAAAGCCGTTGCTGGTGAGGCTGGCGCGCCGTTCTTTTCTATTTCCGGTTCCGATTTTGTCGAAATGTTCGTAGGTGTGGGCGCGTCTCGTGTACGTGACTTGTTCCGTCAAGCACGTGAAAAAGCCCCTTGTATTATATTTATCGACGAGATTGATGCTATTGGCCGCGCACGCGGTCGTGGTGCTGTTCAAGGTGGAAACGACGAGCGTGAAAATACCCTCAACTCGTTGTTGGTTGAAATGGATGGTTTCCCAACCGATAAAGGTGTGATTTTGATGGCCGCTACCAACCGACCAGATATTCTCGATCAGGCATTATTGCGCCCAGGTCGTTTTGATCGCCAAATTGGTATTGACCGCCCTGATCTCAAAGGCCGCGAGCAAATTTTTGAAGTACATATCAAGACGATCAAAATCGCAGAAGGTGTTCGCCCTTCTACATTGGCCGAAATGACCCCTGGTTTTGTGGGTGCCGATATCGCCAACGTATGTAACGAAGCCGCTTTGATTGCTGCTCGTAAAGGCAAAACGGCGGTTGATCTCGACGATTTCAATTATGCTTTGGATAAGGTAATTGGTGGTTTGGAAAAGAAAAACAAGATCATTAGCCCTGAAGAAAAACGAATTATTGCTTACCACGAGGCAGGTCATGCTATCTGTGGTTGGTTCTTGGAGCATGCGCATCCTTTGGTAAAAGTAACGATCGTACCACGTGGCCTTGCCGCACTTGGTTATGCGCAATATTTGCCCAAAGAGCAATATATCACACGTAAAGAAAAATTGCTCGACGATATTTGTATGACACTTGGTGGTCGTGCTGCCGAATCAGTCGTGTTTGATAAAATCAGTACCGGAGCACAGAGCGATCTTGACCATATCACGAAATTGAGTTACGATATGATCTTGAACTATGGCTTGAATGAAAAGATTGGTAATGTTTCTTATTACTCCATGATGAACGAAACCTATTCGCGTCCGTTTAGCGAACAGACTGCTTGGTTGGTGGATCAGGAAGTAAAGAATATGATCGAAGTAGAATACGATCGCGCTAAGAATATGCTGCGCGAACACCGTGCGCAACTTGATCTATTAGCGGCTGCTCTTTTGGAAAAAGAGGTATTGCACCGCACCGATCTCGAAGAAATTATCGGTAAACGACCGTTTGCTACTGAACCCGCTCCCGTCGATACGGCT
>JAAFHO010000246.1 GCA_013297575.1 Chitinophagales bacterium | reverse complement strand
TACAACAGGTATTCCAAGTTATAATATTGGTCCTTGGACGAATAACCCGAATACACCATCCAATCAGAACAAAATATATAGAATCAAGCGAAATCCGACAAACAACGCGACTCATACGGCTACGCCATTGGGTAATATTGGTATTTGGAGCAATGGTATTGGTATTTTTAATGCAAAAGATGGTATGAGTTATAATAATGCAGGTGTTTGGAACCAAAACGCTTTGTATTATGAAGGTATTAGTTTCGATGCATGTTTGGGACACCCAGCACCGGGAGGCAACTACCACAACCATGTGAATCCAAGTTGTTTATACAACCATACTAATTCATCGGTACACTCCCCTATCCTTGGCTATGCTTTTGATGGCTATCCTATTTATGGCGCCTATGGATACGCCAGCCCTATGGTGGCGGGTGCTTTAAAAAGAATGGTAAGTAGTTATGTGTTATCTTCCAATTCGACAAGAGCCAATGGGCCGGCGGTATCTGCGACATACCCCAATGGTTGTTTCTGCGAAGATTATATCTATAGTGCAGGTAGCGGTGATTTGGATCAATACAATGGCCGCACGTGCGTTACGCCAGAGTACCCGGGAGGCACTTATGCGTATTTTGTAACCATCAATTCCAGTGGCGTACCGCAGTACCCTTTTGTGATTGGCCCAACCTATTATGGTACTTATACAATGGCCAATACAGTAGCATCGATCCCCGGCGGAACAACTCAGTATTCTCCTCCATTACCCATTGAATTATCCAATTTTTGGGGAAAACACATAGATGCGGGCAATTTAATACAGTGGAATACCGCTTCGGAGCGTAATATGGCAGGATTTGAATTGGAATATAGTACGGATGGTGAGCAATTTGAGTTTTTAGGACTCATTCCTTCTAAATCCGTTTCTGGCAATAGTTCCGTGCAACTTGGATACGAGTTCACCGACAAAAATCCTGCTGCTGCCATCGTTTATTATCGGTTAAAACAAAAAGACCTCGATGGTGCATTTCAATTTAGTCATATTATTAGTATAAATAGTGGTTCACGGTTTCAAAATGTACGCATTTACCCTAACCCCGTCTTGGACAATCTTATACATCTAAGCATAGAAGACAATACAAAAGATATGCAACTTATTTTATGGAATGCGCAAGGTCGGGTACTGGTAGAACAAACTTATATTGGAAACGAATACAATCGAGAAATTACGCTACATGCTCCTTATCTTAGCGGTGGATTATATTGGCTTACGATTGAATTTGAAGGTAATAAAATGGTAAAAACGGTAGTATTTGAAGAAGAATAGGAACGATAAAGCAATGATGAAACATTAATCCTAAAACAGAGAAGCCATTCCAGATAATTCCGGAATGGCTTCTATTTAAATAATCTTTATATTAAGCGATTACTACGGATTAAAAGATACCCGTGGGCCGCCTGGTGAGAATACCGCTTGAGCCCTGGTTTTTTGACCAGCAGAGAACATATACATACACGCATCGTTGGTGTAGTCCATATAATTCATCGTCATTTCTACTGGAGTACCCGAACAAGTGCTCAAGTGTCCAGCCGCTGGGCAGCCGTAATTAGCGGTGTTGTGTGTTGGTGTATCGCTTACTAAGTCGCTTCCGCATGTAGCATCACCCCAAATATGGCGAAGATTCATCCAGTGGCCAACTTCGTGCGTGGCAGTGCGACCTAAATTATAAGGTGCTGCTGCTGTACCTGTAGTTCCAGTTGCATTATTGTCCAACACAACACCATCTGTAGAAGAAGGACCACCTGGGAACTGAGCATAGCCTAGAATACCACCTCCCATATTACATACCCATATATTTAAGGTTGTTGTTGGAGACGTTGGGTTAATACCAGCAGGGCTTTTCTTCATTGCATCGTTAGTACTCCAACTTGTTTTATTAGTTGATTTTCTAACTACATTCTGAAGGACAAAGCTAATTCCAAGATCTCCGGAGGCTACTGGCTGAAAGATAGCAGGTGTATTGCTGTAATCAGAATTTGTTGCGGCAAAATCTGCATTGAGCACATCAATTTGGCTTTGAATTTGAGCCAAAGAAATATTTTCCGCCGCTGTTCTGTAAAGCACATTTACAACAACAGGAATTACTAGTGGGAAGCCAGCGCGATCATGACTTTCCTTTGCATACTGCTCAATGAAGCGTTCAATTTCTTCATGTCGGGCGGCAAGGGATGGATCAGCGGCTTCTTGTGCCAACATCACTTCATGGGAAGCGCATTTGCGCTCTTCCAAGTTTCCTTCTTGGCTAAGTGCGGTTTCGTTTTTTGCATCTTTTGCACAGGCAAATGCAAGCATGGTCAGGAGTACTAATGAGAGAATTTTTTTCATAATAAATGAATAAGTAAATGATTAGAACATGTTGAAAAGATTTCAATATCATTGCGAAGGTATAAAAATATCGCAATGGCGCATATTGGAATTTCAGCACTTATCTATCATTTTGTCAAAATCGAAATAAAATTTCATTAAATCCGCAATATGGCACTCTAATTAATAATTAAATTGATGTGGATGGCTTTTTAAAAAATTAAATTCTTTTGTCGGATAATAGCAAAATGATAATTTTCATAGATTACAATCCCAATATTAAATCGGTAAGATTTACATCATTCGATAATTCCAATTTGCGACGCAATCTATAACGGCTGGCTTCCACCCCTCTAACGGAAATATTTAGCAATGGAGCAATCTCTTTGGTCGTTAAATTCATCCTCAAATAAGCACAAAGTTTGTAATCATTAATACTCAATTGTGGATAATGTTCCCGCAATCGTTTCAAAAAATCTACGTGTACCTGATCGAAATGGAAAGCAAATTGCTCCCAATCTTCATCTAGTTTTGCATCAAAATTCAAAAGATTCAACAATTGCTGAATTTCTTTTTTTACAGTTGGATTCGTTGATTGTTCTAAAATTTGATTCAGATTATCTTTTACCGTTAATAAAATTTCGCCTTTTTGAACCAAGTGCATCGTTGCCGCGGCTAACTCTTGGTTTTTGAAACGAATTTCATCTTCCAATTTATCATTTTGGATGGCTGTCAAAGCTGCTTTTGACTGTTCTACTTCCCTTTGTTGTTCTGCGGTTATTTGAAGATGACGCTCTGTTAGTCGTTCTTTTTCATGTTCAAACTTGCGGCGCTGCCGCATTAAGAAACTAGCGAATACCCCGATTACCCCTAATGAATAACAAAATAACGCCGCAGTACTTGCATACCACGGTGGCGAAATCCGAAATACATATTGCACCTCCCTACTTTGTAACCCATCTTTATTTCTCGCTTGTACTTGAAATGTATATTTACCCGGATTAAGGTTTGTAAAGTTACGCACATTTTCGGACGACCATTCGGACCACTCTTGATCTAACCCAGCCATTTTTACGCGGTATTCTAAGAATGCTGGATCTTTATAATCTGTTGCTGAAAAGGAAAAACGAAGATTATTCATACCGGCTTTCAGCACTGGCCAATTGGATAGTCCCGCTAAACTATTGGCTGTAGCGAAACAATTATCCAATAAAATAGTATCTTGGCTGCCAGTTGCTTCAATACGGCTTAATACTAAGTGCAAAATAGTATCTTTATGTATTCGACTATCGGCATTAAAATGAATAAACCCCAGTTCAGCACCAAAAAAAACGTTACTTTCATCCACTGGATAAATGAATTCGAAGCCATTGACCAATTTCTGAAAGAGTTCAGGAAAAACCCTTTTTTGAATATTCTTTTTCACACCTAGGTCATTCACTAATAAAATACCTACTTCTTTATCCGATACATACCAAATATTGCCCTTTAAATCCTCTTTTAAGTACCGCACAGTTCCACAGCCTAGCAAAACACGATTAAAATCTTCATCTAAAACAAAAGATGATTTTTGGTGATTAAAACGCATTATCCCTTTTTCCGTAGCAAAAATCGCCTTGCCTGCTATGGAGAATACACCATTATTAAGCGGGGAAGGTAAGCCATTTTGAATACTAAAAAACGATACTTTCGATGCGGCTTTGTACGCTGATTGCCATTCCACGCGGTACAGCCCTCTGTATGGATGTGATACCCAAACAGCACCATCTTCGTCTTTAACCATAAAACGGCAAGACTCCTCTAATCCTTTTATTTTTTGATCAAAAACCCAATTTGCACCGGATTTTCGAAACAATATCAATCCATTATAGGTGCCGCCTAGCAAATAATCGTTAGACAACTGTACAAATGTCCAAGCCCCAGGTTCTGCAGATAGTTGTGTATTGTATCCACCATTTAATCGAAAGGTGCCTTCGTGGTGTCCCATAATTAATTCATTTCCAAGGGCATTTAATGCCCAAACTTGCCCATCCGTTGACTTTATTTTTTTGAAGAAGGGTGCTTTTTGAGGATCATAAAATGGCAACCAAGGTGCCTGATATACACCATTAGAAACGCCTAGAAAAAGTTCGTTTTGGAAGACGGCTACTGCATAACCAGTGCCTTCCAGTTCGCCATCGGGAATAATAGTGCTAAAAGGGGCATCCAAAATGACGCAATCGAGGCCATTATCGAGGCCTAGCCATAGATCGCCATCCTGATCTGTAAAAGTGGAAAGGATATTGTTGTTTTGAAGCCCGTTTTTTTTGGTTAAATGCCTGGATATACGCCGGTGTCGATCTATCGTAATTAACCCATCGAGCGAAGTGCCAATGGCTATTTGGCCATTGAACAGCCCTGTTGCGTTGTAAATTCGTTTTTCTCGAAACAACACATCGGCAGGCGTATTCCAATGGCCAATTTGGTTATTGGCCCGATAAAAAATACCATTTTTCAAGGTGGCAAGCAAAGTTGTATCGCCTACCCAAGGAATTGCGCCAGTTATTGGACTTGTTAAATCCTTTACCTCAATTTGTTTCTTGAAGCCACCCGCCTCAAAAAAAAGTAATTCTTGAAGGTTTTGCTGGATAAAAAAGCCTTGAGGTGTGGTAAACATAGCCGTAAGACTACCCAATGCTTCATGGATTTTAATTTCTTTTTGATTGAATTGAAACACATTATGGTTGGTTCGAAAAAAAACAAATCCATTATAAAAAACGATATCCCACACGTCTTCAAATCCGCGTTGGCTTTCGGGCAACAAATCCACCAACGAATGATAGATTAATTCACCATTTGTACTTTGGTAAAAATAGCCAAATTCACCTTGGGCACCTACATAGATTCGGCTTCCCCCATCAAATGCTACAGCACGCACTACGGTTTTATTCGCCACTGCAAAGCAATTCCAATGACTGCCATCATATTGGAGCAAACCTTCATTATTGGCCCAATACATCACACCATTGTTATCTTGGGTGGCATCCCAGTTTTGAGTACCTGCGTGGTATAACTTTTTGCTAAAATTCCAAATAGGAGGCATACCCAAATTGATGCCTTGGGCAGAAAGCCAGCCTTGATGACACCATAAAATAATGGCTAAAATAAGCCCAACACGTATAAAAAAGTACCTCATTTTTGCAAAGTAGTGGTAAATATTGGATCGAATAGGCATACATAATAAAGATACGACAACTACGACAATGTAAAGGTAGTGCAAAAACAACAAACTCAAGTTGAGTAGTAATGTCGTAGTCATTAATTTACAATGTCGTAGTGGTGATGTGGTGTAAAATTATTGTATCAAGGAATAATTAATGACCTTTGTGCGTCAACTTTGACCAATTTAAAAATTTTATTCTAAAATAGAAATTTATGAAGCACATGAAAAAACTTTTATGCTCTGTTCTACTTTTATTGTCTGCCGTAGTATTTGTGCAGGCACAAACAACAATTCTAGACTTTGAGGCACCTGCAACAAGTACTGTTTTCCAGTATTTTGGCAGTCCATTAGATGGTACCGTGAATCAAACACTTACCAATCCTAACCCTTCTGGCATTAACACAAGCAGTACGGTGTCAAAACACATCAAACCTGCAGTATCTGAAGTATGGTCGGGTTTCTTTTCTAACCCTAACCCAACCACACCTGTTGATTTGATCGCAAACAAAAAAATTTCGATCAAAGTACACATGGATCATATTGGTTCAGTATCCCTCAAATTAGAAGGATCGACCAATGGTGGCGAAAACTGGGTGGTAACGGTACCCAACACAAAAGTGAATGAGTGGGAAACTTTGGTTTTTGATGCTACATTACCGTCCATTGAAGCGCCATTAATGCCTGCTGCGGGACATACCTATGCAAGAGTTGTCCTTTTCTTCGATTTTGGTACGGCGGGTAATGGAACAGATATTGTCTCTTATTTTGACGATATTAAAGCAGAGCCAAATGCGCTTGTAGTAACACCAATTCTTGATTTTGAAACGCCTGCAACAGGAACGGATTTTCAATATTTCGGAAGTAATCTGGATGGCACATTAACAACGATTATTGATAATCCAAATTCATCCGGTATCAATACAAGTGGCAAAGTAACAAGATATGTAGAGCCTGCAGTGGCCGAAGTATGGGCTGGCGCATTCTCTAATCCAAACCCAACTACGCCTGTTGACTTTGGTAGTGGAGGACAAGTATGCATTAAAGTGCACATGGATCATATTGGCAATGTAGCATTGAAATTAGAAGGTTCTACATCTGGCAAACCCAACTGGATCCAACAAGTAGCCAATACAAAAGTAAACGAATGGGAAGAACTTTGCTTCGATGCTAGTTTGCCATCTTTGGAATCGCCTTTTGAACCCGCTGGTGGTGCTTATGCACGGATTGTGTTGTTTTTTGATTTTGGAACGCCTGGTACTGGCACGGATGTGATCTCTTATTTTGATGATATTGTAGTAAAAAGCAGCGGCGCACCAGCTATCCGTACAGTGAAGTTCAAGGTGGATATGAATAATTATGCACCAAATTTTGACAAAGTATATATAAGCGGATCATTCAATAACTGGTCTGGAGATGCTAACCCGTTAGTAGATCCAGAATTTGACGGTATTTGGGAAGGCAGCATTGCCGTGCCAAATGGTGCTTATGAGTACAAAGTAACCCTTGATAACTGGAATGCTCAAGAGGCCTTTATCGGCACCGAAGAGTGCACTAAGAAAGACCCTTCTGGTCAATTTGTTAACCGCTTATTATTGGTAAGTGGTAACACCGATTTACCAAGGTTCTGCTTCAATAGTTGCTACGCATGCGGAGAAGAGGTTAAAATTAAATTCAAACTCGGCACGAAAGGTATTACGCCAAACCCAGAAGGTGTTTGGCTCGCTGGCGGTGGTAATTTTGATGTACCAGGTGGCAAATATAAAATGGACGATAGTAATGCAGATGGTATTTATGAATTGACTGTACCTCGTAAAAAAGGATTCAGTTCATTCTTTACCTTTACTAATGGTCCATGCGCCGACTACAGCTGTAAAGAAGATCTTACAGGTTTACCATGCGGCAACCCAAATAATTTCAACGACCGCTTTTTACCATCAGTTCAAAAAGATACTACGCTTGCAACTTGTTTCGGTGCTTGCTTTACCAACGCTGAGTGCGTTTCAGGGGTAAATACACTCGTAGAAGATGTGCAATTGTTTAACCTTTTGGGCAATCCAGCAGGTACTGGTGAAAGTGTTTTAGTTTTTGGGTACAATGCCCCAGCGGATAAAACAATTACCATGACGAATTCTATTGGACAAGTAGTGCATTTTTGGAATACAAGCGGAAATGACGAAAATTTCAAACTACAAACTGCTGATTTACAGTCTGGTATCTATTTCGTTACTGTGAAAATGGGTAACCGTTATTACACTCGGAAGTTAATAAAGTAATCTCCTG
>JAAFHO010000245.1:5789-7862 GCA_013297575.1 Chitinophagales bacterium | reverse complement strand
TTTATAAATACAAAGTTACCAAAAAAGGAATAGAGGAGTTAGAACCATTAGGGGATTTAACGAATTTCAGGATTTGGTCAATAAAAAAATAAATATCTTATAAAAAGTATTCTCTATAAAAACCTCGCTTTACTCAACGGTTCAAAATAAAAACACTTACAATGCTTTTTTTAGGATATAAAAAACAATAACTTATCACTTTATACAGATTCCGTTCTGTTCAATATCCCCTATTACCCACCTTACTATATTGTGCATATTCGTGCCATTCCAAAGCAAGATTTCCATGTTACAAAAATATTTTTTTATAATTTTTTGCTTATTGTACGTGTGTAATTCAATCATCTTTTCTACTTTTACGGTCTTAAATTTAATTACCGCAGGTGTACAACATGAAATTATTAACCCGTCTATTTGCTTTATTTACAATTGCCGCCCTCTTTTTATTCGCCGCTTGTAGCCGTACTGGTTATGACACGCCTCCACGTATTTTGGTATTTTCCAAAACAATGGGTTATCGGCATGCAAGTATCCCAACGGGTATTGCGGCATTGCGCACCTTGTGCGCCTCTAATGGTATGCTCGTGGACACCACCGAAGACGCGGAAGCATTCAACGAAAAAAACCTAAAGCGCTATGCAGCAGTAATTTTTCTCAGTACTACTGGCGATGTACTTAATACGGTACAAGAGAATGCTTTTGAGCGTTATATACAAGCGGGTGGCGGTTTTGTGGGTGTTCATGCCGCTACGGATACCGAATATGGTTGGTCTTGGTTTACAGGACTTGTAGGCGGACAATTTGATAGTCACCCGGAAATACAAGAGGCGGATTTAAAGATAAAAGACCATAACCACTTGTCCACCAAACACTTAAAAGGTGATACCTGGCGGCGTAAAGACGAATGGTATAATTTCAAAAACCTCAATACAAAGGTAAATGTACTCTTGACAATTGACGAAAAATCATATAAAGGCGGTAAAAATGGCGATAACCACCCCTCGTGCTGGTACCACGACTACGATGGTGGTAGGGCTTGGTACACCGCTGGCGGACATACCAATGAATCATATAGCGAACCTGATTTTTTGAAACACCTTTTGGGCGGTATCAAATACGCCGTAGGCAAAAATAAACATTTGGCCTACAACGATTGCCGCACGCCGGAAGTACCTGATCCAACGCGTTTTACCAAAACCGTACTTGCCTCTGATCTGACTGAGCCAATGGAGTTTGATATGCTGCCCGATGGAAAAGTCATTATTGTGGAACGACGCGGTGCGATCAAACTTTTCGATCCTGAATCGGGGTTATTGACGGTGGTACATAAAATGAATGTCCACTCCGTATTTGAAGATGGACTAATGGGGTGCGCACTAGATCCCAAATACGAAAAAAACCATTGGATATACCTCTATTATTCTCCAATCGGGATGTCGTCGAATCGATTATCCCGATTTGTTTTTGAGGGCGACTCCTTAAATACGGCCTCCGAAAAAATCATCCTGCACGTGGATACCCAACGCGACGAATGCTGCCATGCTGGCGGAAGCGTGGAGTTTGATGCCGAAGGTAATTTGTTCTTGTCCACAGGCGATAATACCAATCCGTTTGCTTCTGAAGGCTATGCGCCTATCGACGAGCGCAAAGGCAGAAGCCCTTGGGATGCACAAAAATCATCGGCCAATACCAATGATTTGCGCGGAAAAATATTACGGATCAAACCCAATGATGATGGTACGTATTCGTGCCCAGTAGGTAATTTGTTCAATGGTGATAGCGGTATTGCAGGTCGTCCGGAAATCTATGTGATGGGCTGCCGTAACCCTTTCCGCATATCCATAGACAACCGCCGGAAATTCCTGTTTTGGGGAGAAGTAGGCCCTGATGCAGGCGAACCAGATACCTCCCGCGGCCCACAAGGACACGATGAGGTGAACCGCGCTAAGTCATCGGGGTTCTTTGGTTGGCCTTATTTTGTGGGCAATAATAAACCCTATTTTGAGCACGATTTTACAAGTTCAAAACGCGGCGAACGCTTTGATCCATTGCATCCGGTGAATAATTCGCCTA
>JAAFHO010000245.1:0-5779 GCA_013297575.1 Chitinophagales bacterium | reverse complement strand
CCTAATAATTCGGGGTCTCAAATATTGCCGCCTGCGCAACCAGCTTTTATATGGTATCCTTATGCCAATTCTCCTGAATTTCCGTTGGTAAAAAACGGCGGACGAAACGCTATGGCTGGCCCGGTTTATTATTGCGACCAATATCCAGAAGCGACCCGTTTCCCCGATTATTTTGACGGGAAACTCATCATTTACGACTGGATGCGCAATTGGATGCGGGCCATTACGATTGATTCACTCGGTAATTTTGGTAAAATGGAACCCTTTGGTGATAGTATCCAACTGAGCCGCCCTATGGATATGTTTGTGGACAAAAAAGGTTCGCTTTGGGTGCTCGAATATGGCACACAATGGTTCAGCAGTAACCCCGATGCTCGCCTGAGCAGGATTGATTATTATCGAGGCAACCGCCCTCCCCTACCTCATTTGAAAGTAGACAAAATGGCCGGCGCTGCGCCATGTACTGTTCGCTTCGATTGCAGTGCAACCCGCGATTACGATAAAGACAATATGCACTTTGAGATCGATTTTGGCGATGGTACTTCCACCTCTTTTTACACCAAAACCTTTAAAAAACAAAGTACGATTGCGCTGGCCGAAAGCAATTTAAGCGGTACATCAACGCAGCCAACAGTACCTGCTAATCCTGAAAAATATGGCATTTTTGAGCATGTTTATACGAAAATAGGTAATTATGAAGTCAAATTAAAGGTCACTGATCCTTCAGGGGCATTTAACAAAATTGTACAAAAAATAGCGGTGGGCAATGAACCACCCACGATCGTCTGGGATTTGGGCGGACACAACCGTAGTTTTTATAAACCAGGGACGACCATCAATTACCAAATACAACTCTTTGATAAAGAAGATGGTTCACTCGCATCGGGTGCTATTCAACCCTCGTCGGTATCGGCCACTATTGATTATTTAGTGGAAGGTTTTGATATGACCCTGATTGCACAAGGCCACCAAACAGCCGCGCAAAACACCGAATATGCCCGTGGAAAAGTATTGCTCGACCGCTCCGATTGTAAAACCTGTCATGCGATTGACCGTAAAGTAAATGGCCCGTCGTACCAAAGTATCGCTGAACGATACCGAGGCAATGAATTTGCGGTACGCAACCTATCTAAAAAGATTATTACAGGTGGCAATGGCGTTTGGGGCGAAACCGTGATGAGCGCGCACCCGCAATTATCGGAAGCAGATGCAGGAGAAATGGTGCGTTGGATCCTTTCTTTGGGCAACCCTACCAAAGCCGACCAAAGTATCGCCATCAGTGGTCAATATGCCTTGGTAACACCCAAGCAGGTCCAAAAGGATAAACCGAGTTGGCCAGGGACTTATATTTTCAGGGCGAGTTATAAAGACCGTGGCAGTGCCTCGCAACGCCCATTGGAAGGTAACGAATCCCTTGCCCTTCGCCCCGCTTACCAGCAAGCCGAAATGGCCGATAGTATTTCCGCAGGTATTACGCAGTATAATCCAGTTGGCAGTAAGGATACCACTGTACTGCGCGATATGCGCGACGGCTCCTTTATTGTCTTTAAACGCACTGATTTACAAGGTATTACGGGCGTTTCGCTCGGTATTGCATCGAGTGATATTAATAATAATTTTTCGGGCGGGCGGATCGAGGTACGGATGGACAGTCCTACTGGGAAATTGCTGGGTCAAACAAAATTTACTGTAAAACCAGCTGGCAAAAGAATGGAGATTTCGGAATTGAATGTCCCCGTTTTCCTTGAAAAACACGATGGAAAATGGCACGATCTCTATATCATTACCCGCAATGAAAATAACCCTTCTATGGCGGTAACAGCGTTAGATTGGGTTAGATTCGAGTTGTAATTTCATCGTTTATCACCCTCCTGATCCCTTCTAAGCACCTCTTCCACAGTCATTTGTTGCTTGTGCTCTGTATGTTTGAAGTTTTTGTTGGGGTTGCCCATTTTGATCAACGCCAGCAATTGTCGCCAAATAAAGGCCGGAATCGCCGTAATGGCCCTGCGCCCTACTGCCGAAGCACCTGATAGATGAAGCGTCCAAAAAACGGTAGTTGCAAAAACAACCACCGCAATGGCGATACACAAGCTGATTTGTGGGGCAACAAAAAACCCGATACAAAACAGCAAAAACGCAATGCCCAATTGAATAAACATAGGCAGTGATAGCGTAATTAGCCCGAAAAGGGTTTTATTCCAATTCAAGGTAGTGATGCCCTGTGCTAATATTTTTAAGGTATTGGGTAGGTTTTGAAAATAGGAGAACAACCACCTGCTCCGCTGCGTCTGCACGGCATCGGCACTTTCTACTTTTTCATCGAAACAGATTGCAGCGCGTGCATAGACTATCTTTTCGCCGTTCATTAACAGGAAATTTTGCAAAATTTTATCCTCTTGCAACATGCGTTTCCATTGGTGTTGCCCTTCTTGAATGGCGGGACTATCGAGGTATGCGCGGTACAATGGTGTTTCCGTAGCCATACCTGAGCCACTCACCACCGATGAACTGCCCAACAAATAAGGCGCGTACCGCTCGATATAGTTTTTGTACAATTCGCCCAATGAATCCGCAGCCGCGAACTCGTTTTCTGTGTTTTTCGCCTTTCTTTGGCCTTGTATGCAGCGGTGTCCGGCATCTGCGTAAGTGTTGATGGTAGAAAGGAACTTGGGGTGCGCCAAATTATCTGCATCAAAAATAACCGTGTATTCGTGCGCACGCACATACCGATCCATCGCATAAATAATACTTTTTGCCTTGAGGTTGAGCGGTTCGGCTGGGACAAATTCCGACAACCGATCATCTGTAATACCGGTATTAAAATCTGGAGGGCAATTATCCGCTACCAAATAAACATGTAAGTTGGGGTGCGACTGCTTCAAGAGCGATTGCACCAAAGGAATGGCGATTTGTGCATTTTTGTAAGCGGTAATAATACAGGCGTAATCGCGATTGGGATGGCCAGGCGCATGCACGACAAGCCGTTCTTTTCCAAAAACTTGTGCTGCCAAAACCGTAAGAAAAGGCAGCACAAGTTGAAAAATAATTAATCCAGAAAAAATATAAAAAACAAAAATCATGTAATCGTTAAAGGGATAAAATGAATAATGGGCAATCTGCTAACAAGGCTGCATCATAAGTACGGGGTCAAAAATACCAACAAAATAATATTTTGATGGAGCGTAGTGTCGGCATGACTGCGCGTCTAATGTCGTTAGTTTAGTAATAAACCAACCACGTAGTGGTTAAACTTGAATAGCCCTGAATGAAATTCGGGGTCTTGATGTGCGGCAATATTTTAATAACCACGAAGTGGTTGAACGTCAACGTATTGTGTGCGTCTCATTAAGTTCAACCCTTTCAGGGTTGTCAAACGTAACCCCTTAATCCCGAATTCCATTCGGGGCTATTCATGTTTGACCCCTATCAGGGTCAGGATCCCCTTAATATAACGACATTAGACTGCGAGTCAAGCCGACACTCTACCAAGGCTTTTTTGATATTTTATTTAGCCAAAGTTAAGTACTCAGACCTATTACCGTATTTATAAATCAACCATGTTATGCCCTACTTTACTTTTTTCGCTCTAAAAGCACCGCTCTTGGCACTGCAATCGTCTTACCTATTGGTTTTCCATTCCGATAAGTCACTGCTTTGAACGTAACACTATTACCTTCTGGTACAAAAACTGGGCCAGTATATTTTGGCGAAAAACGATCCGGCATAGACTCATCCAAGGTATAATAGACATCGAGGTTATTGACTTCGGTGGTTACATTGGCATACAGTTTTCCATCTTCCTTTTGTGTGGCGGTAATAACGGGATCAAAACAACTCCGCGCGTAATTGATCTCTGCCATATCGAGCCGTTCCATTTGCATTTCCATACGTTGGGTAAAACTATCCCAATTTTTTGTGCTTTTGGGGCTCCAAAACATATCGGCGGTAGCCAAAGCGCGCGGGTAGGTCATGTACTCTGCTTGGCGGATACTGAGTATTTTTTCTGTCCATAAGCAGGCTTGACCACCTAAAACATATTTAGCATCCATATCTTCTGGGACTGGTTCAAAATCAAAACACTGTTTTAAACGAACCTGTTTGTAAGCCGTTTGATCGGGTTCTACCAAAGGATCACCTTGCAACAAATCGATATAGACAAAATCGTTGGGTGTCATTACCACATAATGCCCTTGTTTGGCTGCTTCTATACCACCTTCTAGGCCGCGCCAACTCATTACGGCTGCTTCCGGAGCGAGGCCACCTTCCAGTATTTCGTCCCAACCCATGAGTTTTTTGCCTTTGGACTGGATGATTTTTTCTGTTTTTTTCGTGAAATAACTTTGCAGTTCATGGGTCGTTTTTAGTCCCTCTTTTTTCATCAATGCCTGGCAATTAGCATCTTTTTCCCAGTAACCGTGGTAACATTCATCACCCCCTGCGTGGATATATGGGAAAGGGAAAAGTGCCGCAACCTCGGTAAATACCTTATCCAAAAACTCATAAACTTTAGGATCGGATGGATCTAATGTATTATCAATCAACATTTTAAACTGCCCATTGCCATACCATTCCGCAAAATTAGAACCGGGGTTTACTTTCATCGTATTATCGTCGGTACAGCACAGTTCTGGGTAAGCGGCTACGGCGGCGGCACTATGTCCGGGCACATCTATTTCGGGAAGGATTTGCACATTGCGTTCTGCGGCATACGCCACAATCGCTTTGATGTCCTCTTGGGTATAAAAACCGCAATCGGTGGCAAGTTCGCCATCTTTTGGGGCTTCATGGTCGCCAAATTTACCATAACGAGGAACGCGGCAAGCCCCTACTTGGGTCAGTTTGGGCAACGATTTGATCTCTATCCGCCAGCCATTATCGTCGGTCAAGTGCCAGTGTAACACATTGTATTTATATTTCGCCATGCGGTCGATATAGCGCATAACATCTTCTTTGGAGAAAAAATGTCGGCTCACATCGAGCATAAGACCGCGCCAGCCAAAACGCGGATAATCAGTTATTTGGCAAGCAGCCACCGACCATTTGGCCTGCACTTTTGTTTTGCTTTCTACGGCAGGGGGGAGCATTTGAACTAGGGATTGAACACCATAAAAGAGGCCAGCAGGTTTGTTCGCATCAATGGTGATGGCCGTGTTAGTGACACGGAGGGTATAACCTTCATCGCCCAGTTCGGCATTTGGTGTTTTATTGAGATTGAGTTGAATTGTACCTTTTTCGCCTATTTTAAAAGTATATCCTGTGGGACGACTGAGTTCATTGGACAAGGTTTGGGCTATTTTTTGTGCTTCCTTATTATTTCCGCCAATAGTAGTGGCGGCGGTAATTTGGAAAGGCAGGCTGCGGGTATAAGTAAACTGAGCAGGTTGCGGGAAAATATTGGATTGCTGTGCGTGCAGTCCAAGACTTAATAGCAACAAAAACGGAATATAAAGGACTTTTTGCATCATAAAACTATTGAATAACTGAGATAAACTACTTTTTTACTAGTGGCAAAGATAGCAAAAATTAATTCCACCAGTTATTTTCAAGGGAACAATCAAGGGTAGAATAAATGCGAAGCGGACATTTACAAGATTTAAAAATGAAGTTTGATATGCATTTTATATGGTAAAATTACTTTTGAGCGGTGTCATAGGAATGGTGTCGAAATAAAGGTACAGATTGATGCACATCTTTTGCCCTCATATTTCCTCTTTTTCTACTTAAATAGGTAGGCTATTCGCGCAAAAAAACAGAAAATCTGAGACCAAAATCTGAA
>JAAFHO010000244.1 GCA_013297575.1 Chitinophagales bacterium | reverse complement strand
TATTAAATCGGCGGATGCTTATATTTATCCTGAAACAGGCGATATTCAGATCAAATCGGGTGGTGTGATGGATGAATTGACCAACGCCCGTATTGTTGCTGACACATCGAACAAGTACCATACGATCAACCGTGCGACGGTCAATATTTCGGGTAAAAAGGATTACAAAGCCAAGGGTTATTACGAGTACAATATTACAGGCTACAACCAAGAGATCTTTTTTGACAATATCTTAGGAGAACGCGTGGGTGGCGGTGCCAAAAATAAAAAGAATGTACTTACTTCGGCAGATGGTCCAGTAAAAGAGGATGCCAAATTCCGCTTAGGCATTAAAACGTTGTTTAAAGGTAAGGTTAAATTGGAGGCGAATAAGCCCAATTTGCGGTTTGAGGGCTATGCAAAACTGGACGCAGACAAACTACCCACACCGAGTTGGTTTACGGTGAGTACCTCTGTGGATAAAAATAACCCATTGGTGCGGATTAAAAACTCTAAAAATGAAGCCAATGACCCGATTGTAAGTGGTATTTTCCTGAGCCGCGAAACGGGCGATTGTTACCCACGTATCCTCAAAATTGCGAATGCCCGCGTGGATCGTCCTTTGATTGATGTGCAGGACGTGTTCAAATACGAGCCAGAAAACGACCGTTTTATTTTTGGCGATTCGGCCAAAATTGCGGGTAATGCCTTACGTGGTTCTAAAATGATTTTTGATAATCGCGTGGGAACTGTAGTGGCCGAGGGGCCTATTGCCTTAGGATCTGGTTTGAATTATATGAAAATAAAAGCGGCGGGCAAATTGCGCACTGATTTTAATATTACCGATAGTACTACCTACAAAATAACGGGTGAGGTAATGAGCGGTGCGGAGTTTTTTCTGCCAACCAAACTCATGGATCTAATGCTCAATAATATCAAAGCGGCCACTTATGATGCGCCGAATGCTATTTACACGGCTCAAAATGCGTTTTACCAACAAACCGTGCCGGAGTTTATTCCAGACCCAAAATTGGATGTGACGATTGCTGCGGATTTGAAAAACAACTTGATTTTATTGCCTAAAGCGGATAATAAGTTCGCTTTCTTGGTGGGTAAACACAATTTGGTATGGAACCCCGAGTATCAATCGTTTTTGAGTACAGATGATAAATTACCGTTTATTACCATCGGTGGTGAGCAAATAAATAAGGTATTGACGGGTTACCTCGAGTACAAAATGCCAAATTCATTTGTGGAAGAAGAGCCTGTGGAGGACGATGAAGAGGTAACGGTGGAGGACACAGGTTATGACGAAACACCAGGTGAAGAACTGACTCCCGAAGAAAAGAAACAACGCGAAGAGGACGAAAAAGCGGCGAAGGAAGAAGCCGCGAAGAAGAAAGAAGAAAAAGAGCGACTTAAACGCGAAAAAGCGGAAAAAAATAAGGTGAAAGGTGATGACCGCTTTTACCTTTATATCTCTGCTACCCCAGAACTCTGGTATTTCTTTGGTTACCAAAAAGGTGCTATGAGTGTGGCGAGTAGCGATACTAAATTTAATGATTTACTTGGAGGCATGAAACCGAAGGATCTTCAGGTCAAAATGCCGGATGGCGAGACGTATGAGGTAGTGCCTGCTAACCCGAATACTGCGGCGGCGTTTGTGAATCGGGCTAAGGAAGGACGTAAACTGGATTAGTATTAATAGACATTATACAGAATTAGTTTCGTATGCTGAGAATGGTTAATTTTCACCAAATCTTCGTTAAATTTTTCGCCGAAAACACCCCATTTCGACTGCAAAATTTGCCTTGATTTGACAAAAATTTCCTCATTTCAGCATTACGACCCTAATTCTGTACAATGTCTAGTGGAACCATAAAGTGATTGAACTTGAAATTTCGTGTTACACGTATTAGAGTTCAATCACTTTGTGGCGTTTTTTTTATATAAAATGAGAGAAATTATTTACATCTTCCCGCTATCGGACTATTTCTCTTAACCCACTACCGCGCTGCAGCAGCCTCTTTCATTTCATGGGCCAAATCGTGCCCTAAATACCGCTCAATCAAACCATGTATGCCATAAATAACAGGTGTCATTAACAAGGCGACCAACCCTTTGTAGGCATATCCCATTAGGCAAGAAGCAATCACTTGTGCCAATGGAAACCCAAGTCCGTAATACAGAGCAATAATGCCAACTACAAAAGTATCAATGAGTTGTGAAACAAGTGTACTCCCAGTAGAGCGCAGCCAAATACGCCCCTCACCCGTGGCTTGCTTGATACGATGGAATATATTGACATCCACCAATTGACCTATCAAAAAAGCCAGCAAGGAGCCAAAAATAATCCATTGGCTTTGACCAAATACCAAATTATACGCTTGGTTATAGTCCCCTACCTTACTCATGGCGGCTGCTTTTTGTTCGGGCGACCATGTAGGGTTAATATGCGCCGTTCGCCAAAACTCGGCAGGCTCTAGCCGCATTGCAAAAAACAGCATCACAAAACCGTAAAGAATTAAACCGGCGGTAAGGAAGGATAGAATACGCACGCCTTTACGACCATAATATTCATTTATTATATCGGTCATAATAAAGACGGCTGGCCAAAGGAGTACACCCGCAGTAAGCGTAAAATTGAGGTTTGGTTGCCCTAAAATTGTCCAGTTGGCCTCTGCAAAACCCAATGTTTTTTCCAAAGAGAACAATTTAACCCCCATAAACTCTGCCACTAGCGTATTGGTAATGAAAAAACCAGACAATAGCATCCAAAGCAAGCGAGGTTTAGTAGTAAAGAAATCGCGCATAATGTTGTTAGTTACAGTAATTTGGAAAATGAAATGCCAAGGGAATAGAGAACAAAAAAAATAAAAATATGGTTGACAAAAGTACAAAGAATTGTCTTTCATCGTACTTAATGTTAATCATGGATAAATCACCCTAATTTATTGGTTTTCAATACATTTCCATCGTCAATAATTGAGACATTTCTTGCTGCAATAGATACGCCTCAGCGCGTGCCATTTCTGCAAAATCGAGGCCATTACTGGCATAAATGATGCTTCTGGTTGCATTTACAAGTAATCCGCAATCTTCGTTGAGGCCATATTTACATACTTCACTCAAATCGCCGCCTTGCGCACCGATACCCGGCACAAGGAAAAAATGACGCGGTGCCAGTTCGCGAATTCGACCAAACATTTCGGGGTGTGTTGCGCCCACCACAAACATCAGGTTATCGGGTGTACCCCATTGATTGAGGGTTTCAATTACTTTTTCAAACAAGCACAAATTATCACTATCTGCTTGTATCGTCCTTTGAAAATCGGCACTACCCGGATTGGAGGTAAGCGCCAGAACAATGGCCCAATGCCCATCATACCCCAAAAAAGGTTTAATACTATCTTCGCCCATATACGGTGCCACAGTTACGGCATCGCATTGATAAGTATTAAAAAACGCATCGGCATACATACGACCGGTGTTGCCAATATCGCCGCGTTTAGCATCAGCAATAATGAGGTGGTTCTTTCCAATATAATCGACCGTTTCTTTAAAAATCTGCATACCACTCGGCCCTAACACCTCATAAAAAGCCAAATTGGGTTTATAGGCCACGCACAAATCGCGTGTAGCATCAATAATTGCTTTATTAAACAGAAGGATACCATTGGGATCATTTTGCAAATGGATCGGTAATTTAGCGCGTTCGGTGTCTAAACCTACACACAAAAAAGATTTTTTCTCAAAAATTTGCTCAATAAGTACGTTTCTCGTCATATCCAAAAGTTAAAAATTATAAAAAAGTATGCGGTGAGAAAGTTTGGCACGGTTTTTCCATTACTTAGTTATAGAGAAGGACTACACCACAAAAACGAAAAGTTATTGATGGGTAGTTCCAAAGAGTTTAGTATTAGATTGGTTAATTGTTTTCATGGTTATGTTGTAAGCTATCCTGACGGAAGATCGGGATGGCTTTTTTCATTTTGGGTTAATCTTATACGATGTGTTTTAAAACAGCCCCGGACCAAAACGAACCAACCAAACAATGGCCAAGATACCCGTTGCGATCACTACGCCACGCATAGCATTTTCCCAACGCCTTCCTCTAAAAACATTGATCAACAGTATATTGATCGCAATAGCCACAATGGCGAGGGTACGTTCTCTAAAATTAACAGCCAATCCTGAACCGCTTGCAACGCCTTGTTTTTCCAAAAGTCCAAACAACGCGTACAAAATAGCAAAAATAGTGATCGGTAAAAGTAAACCGGGGATGAGACCAGTGGGTATTCTATTCCTTTTGTCCATGCTTTTTTTATTGTTGTTCTAATTGTTTAAACTGATTTTCCATCCATCCCATTGACTTATAATCCGTCAAATCGTGCATAGAAGGTACGATAGAAATATAACCATTTTTGAGTGCCCATTCATCGGTGTCCTCGCCTTTGTCTTTGTTCACAAATTTACCTGAAAGCCAGTAATACGGACTTCCGCTGGGGTCTCGGCCTTCTACAAACGTTTCTACCCAACTACCATCGCATTGTCGGCACACTTTTACGCCTTTAATCTCCTCCAAAGGTAGTCTTGGTATATTGACATTGATCAGTTTGCCTTGTTGAAAAGGCGATTGGAGGGTTTTTTCGATGATTTTGGTGGCCCAAAATTTGGCGGCTGAAAAATCTGCTTCTGCCGAAAAATCGCAAAGCGAAAAACCTATGCTATCAATACCCTCTACAGAGGCTTCCATAGCGGCCGACATGGTGCCGGAATAGATGATATTGATGGAAGAATTGCTGCCGTGGTTAATACCAGAAACGCACAGATCTATTTTCCGACCTTTGAGTACCACGTGTTTGGCCAGTTTTACACAATCAACGGGTGTGCCGGAGCATTCCCAAGCCTCTATCCCATCAAAAACCTTAACGTGCCGTAAGCGCAGGGGATCATGGATACTAATCGCATGGCCTTTGCCACTTTGAGGTGAATCGGGAGCGACGACAATTACCTCCCCAAATTGTGCAGCCACTTCTACCAAAGCGCGGATACCTGGGGCTACAATTCCATCATCATTTGTAACTAAAATAAGTGGTTTTGACATGGCGCAAAAATAGCAGTATTTCTGCTAAGTTAGTGTAAAGCCTAAATCAATATTTTAGACTTGTTGTTTTTTGTTTGTACAATGTTGTTTTTTCGATCAATAATATAGGTTGTTTACCTTAAAAACAAGTAATTTTGTACAAAAAAAGCGTAGTAACGGGGCTAAAGTAGGTGTAATAAGGTTCTTATCAAAATTTTATCTTAACTTTGCCGTTATATTGACTATCTTTAAATCAGCAACTCACTTCTATGACGCGTTTATTATTAGCATTCTGTCTATTGTTTTGCGGTATTTGGGGCTTCGCTCAAGTAGCACCTCAGGCCACTTACGTTTTGTTTAACAATCAAAACATGGACATCCTCGACTATCGGCTTGCCTTTAGTACCAACACCACTCAATATTACGCTTACAATTTTAAGCCCGGTGGCAACGACCAATATATCCTTTACTCCGGCTCGGGTGTTAATTTGGATAATTTGCCCAATAATACACAAAATAGCCGCGATTTCAAATTGACCGATGATCTAACAACGGGTATCAATAATGTTTCCCGCCAACTATTTATAGTGGTGCAGCAACAACGTGGTTATGTGGTATCACCGATCACTAAGGTCACCAAAGTAACCAATAGCGGCAAATATATCTTTATGAATGCTTTTAATTATTCGTATGTTTTTGATACCGATAATATTAGCATGGGTCGTGAATTGTCCACAGCCGGTTCGGGTGCATCGGTAACATTAACTTCATTTGGTTATAAAAACTGTAAATACCAATACTCTTTCAAGCGTACGCCTAATGTGGCCAATGCAGAATCCGCTGAATTTGATTTTGTGCCAGGTATTGGTATTACTTCTGAAAAAAGTGGCCGAAATGCCACCGAAATGCAAAATAATCAAGTAGTACTATGGGCCATTAACGGACTTACTTTAAGTGATTATATTGGCAAAGAATGTGGTAATACTACTGCAACAACGCCCTACACGCCACCAACACCTGTGCCTTCGCCGGGCAATGTGGTGCCACCAATTGATCCACGCATAGGTGACCCAGCCACAGGCAATACGCAGCCAACCCAAACAGGAACATTGATTTACACTTCGGCCATTAGCAAATACCCCGCTGTAAATTGTGGAAAGGCTGCTGGTGTAGGCATGCACATTGTTCAGCCAAAAGAAACGGTGAATAGCATTGCACGTTTTTATGGTGTAACATCTGCGCAAATTTTAAAATGGAACGGTATTAAAGATGCCAATAAAATTTCTGTTTGCCAAGAATTACAGGTGGCCGCTCCGGGAGGCACAGTTAAAAAAGGTCTTCAACCTATTATTGCTGTACCTGCAACTCAAGCAAATACTGGCGTAAATGTAACACCACCACCTGCGCAGCCCAACAATATCCCGCCTTATACACCCGTTCAACCCATAGGCCCAACTGCTGTACCCGATTTATTTGGCGGTGGACAACAACAAGGCCCAACTTATATAGCACCTCAACCGACGATCCAGCAATCACCTACCACGCCAGCACCTCAGACAGTACCTAATAATAACAACAACACCACTGGTCAATTTTATTCGGTGAAACAAGGAGAAGGTTTGGCTGCCATTGCGCGTAAATTTGGTTATACTGAAGAGCGATTGCGCAATATGAATAAGATGCCAGCCACAGGAAATGTTGGTCTGCAAGTTGGTCAAAAACTAAAGGTTTCGGATTGTGATAATGGCAATTATTACACTTCACCCACCGAAACGGCGTTGCCTTCACAGGGAGGAGTGCCTGTATTTACGCAACCAGTAGGCAATAACCCTACGAACCTGCCCACAGGCGTTTACCAGCCATTGCCGCCTGTAAACACGGGAGTTGGTGGTACGCCTGTTTATACGCCCGTGCAGTCCAATTATACACCACCAGTAATTACGACGCCAGAGCCACCCAAAACGAATACAAAACGCGATCCAATCGGTTTCAAAGATTATTTTGTAAAAGATAGCGAGACTATTAAGGATATTGCACGCAAACAAAGTATGGATGCTGCTGAATTGGCACTCATCAATGGACGTGACCAAAATGAGAAATTGGCACCGGGGACTCGTATTCAATTGCCGATTTATTAGGATTGAAATGAGAGTGTTTTTGGTGTTTTTATATCTACAATAAATGCACTCATAAGGTTATTGCTCAAGTTGCCAATTTAGATAGGCAGCCAAATAATATATTTAAAATGGCCAATACATAGTGTCGGCGTGACTCGAGTCACGCCGACACTATGTATTTACAGAACATTGCTGGGGAACTTGTACTGTTCATATCCTTATAATGCACCCTCGTTTTTTTATCTCTTTACGTTAATTTTTACTATCCATGGGAAAATTTCACAACGCAATTCAGCCCCCTCATCGGGCATTTATAGAAAAACAAAAGATGTTTTTTGTTGCCACCGCGCCTTTGTCGGAAGCCGGCCATATTAACCTATCGCCCAAAGGATTGGATAGTTTTCGGGTATTATCCGAAAACCGTGTAGGTTATATGGATTTGATCGGTAGTGGCAACGAGACCGCCGCTCAACTCTTAGAAAATGGGCGCATTACCTTTATGTTTTGTGCCTTCGAGGGCGCGCCTAATATTTTGCGGCTCTATGGAAAAGGGTATTCTGTGCTGCGCGGTTCCGCACTTTGGGACGAATATGCGCCATATTTTAGCATCTTGCCCAGTACTCGCCAAATCATCATGGCCGATATCGATCTTGTGCAAACCTCCTGCGGATATGGTATTCCGTTTTATGATTATGTAGGGGAACGCA
>JAAFHO010000243.1 GCA_013297575.1 Chitinophagales bacterium | reverse complement strand
CCACAAATTTGGTGCAATAAGACCAACCCAAGGCGATGATGATCAAATGATAGATACCAAAACGGCTCATCCGCCCCAGCCAAAACAGCATTAATACCACATTGAACAGCAACCACCACGGAAACGTAGTACCAAAAAAAGATAACCACGGAAATGTACTCGGATTGACATAAGGCGATATATACGATAAAGCCGTCATCAAAATGACCAGCGTACTGATGGTTTTAAAAGTGTTTTTAAAAAGAGTATGCATAGGGATTAAGTGGATTATTGTGGTTTATTCGTGCCGTTTGTTGGCTCCAATATGACCGAAATGAAATGCATTCATTGTGATTTTTCCCCAAAATTACGTCAAATACTTTGGCCACCAATACAACCCAATGGAATAAATTTTCACCTTTGTTGATAATTACTTACGAACAACTATGCGATATATACTTTCTTTGCTAACTTTTGCTTGCTTCGCTCACCCTATTTGGGCTCAAGAAGACACAAGTGAGCGTATTTTGGACGATAATATTAGATCGGTGCAACTCAATGCAGGCGCGGTTACGCCCGTCGTTGATTTAAAAAACGGACGAATTAATCTTACATTCGATTATGTTTCTGACGAATTAATGGACTTTGTTTATACCATTGTACATTGCAATAGCGATTGGTCGCCTTCAGAATTGGGAGACAACGAGTACATCAATGGGTTTACGGAGGATCGAATTACCAATATTACCAATTCGATTAATACCTTAGTTGCTTACAATTATTACCAAATGACGCTGCCCAATTCAAATATGAAATGGGCTCGCTCAGGCAATTATATCTTAAAAATATTTGACGACAACGACGACCACCGTTTGGTTTTGGTACGTCGTTTTATGGTTTCGGAGAATAGATGGAAAGTAGCTGCCAAATTATCGCCTGTCATTAATTCCTCCAAGATTTTTACGCACCAAGAAATAGATTTTCAGGTGGTACACGAGGGAACAATCATTAGTAATCCTGAAAGAGAAGTAAAGGCATTTGTTATTCAAAATATGCGTTGGGATCGTATGATGGGGCCCATTGCGCCACGCCCTTTTATTGCAAATAGAAGTAGTTTGAATTTCGATTTTCAAGATTCAATTGTATTTCCAGGAGGTAAAGAGTTTCGCTATTTTGACATTCGAACTTTTGATTTTAAGGGGAATAATGTCCTTAAAATTCAACGAAATCCCGATACTTATCAAGTTTTTCTACAACCCGAACACGACCGTTCGGAGAGTCATAGTTATGGTTTAACAGGCGATATGAATGGCCGATTCTCCATCGAAAACCGCAGTCAAGGGCAATCATTTATGCAATGCGAATACGCCAATATCATGTTTATCCTCAGCCGTAACGCTGCATTTGAAGACAAGGAAGTTTATGTGGTGGGGGGTATGACGGATTGGCAATTAAAACCCGAATTCAAGATGCAATACGATGCGCCATCTAAGTCGTATTTTTGTAATCCACTCTTGAAACAAGGCTTTTATAACTACGAATTTCAGGTGGTAGATGATAATAATTTCCGTATTTCCAAAGACGATGACATGGAGGGTAATTGGCACGAAACAGAGAATCTTTACAATATTTTCGTCTATTATCGGCCATTTGGAGAGCGTTATGATCGTTTGATGAGTAGTGGCGGCACCACCTCTGGGCCCAATAACAAGTAATAGACATTTGAGATAAAGTATTACCTTTGCCTTATGGATATTCATTTGCACCACGATCATCATGATGACCACCACCATAACGAGGAACACCTAGAGAACTCGGACTTTATTACGGATATTGTAATAGGTATGTCCGATGGTCTTACGGTGCCTTTTGCCTTGGCTGCGGGTTTGTCGGGCGCAGTAGCCAGCAATGCTATTGTCACCACAGCTGGATTGGCCGAAATTATTGCAGGTAGCATTGCGATGGGCTTGGGTGGATACTTGGCGGGTCGTACCGAACTGGATCATTACCAAGCGGAGTTGCGCCGCGAGGAGGAAGAAGTGGAACGCGTTCCAGAGCGCGAAAAGCAAGAAGTCCGTGATGTGTTTGCGGCTTATGGCTTGAGTAAACACCTTCAAGACGAAATTGCGAATGAATTGGCGAAAGACAAAAAACAATGGGTGGCTTTTATGATGCGTTATGAGTTAGGGCTGAGCGAACCAAACCCCCGCCGTGCCACACATAGTGCTTTAACCATCGGTATTTCTTATATTGTTGGTGGTATTATTCCATTATTACCCTATTTTTTCACCAATACACCCACAGAAGGGCTTTATTATTCTACTATTATTACCCTTATTTGTCTTTTTGTTTTTGGCTGGTTTAAAAGCAAGATGACTGGTCAACCACCGTTCTCAGGAGCACTCAAGGTAATGATTATTGGTGCTTTGGCAGCAGGCGCAGCGTTTGCTATTGCACAAGCTATTGGTCATGGCTAAATTTTGTAAAAACTTAGCCGCTCGCATTTCGGCCAAAAAAGGTCAAATTTTGCCTGCTTTTTTGATCCGAAACCGCTGGCTAAATATTTACAAATTTTCAATATAAAAAATGGATTTTAAACATAAAAGAGTTTGGATTACAGGTGCATCTTCGGGAATTGGGGAAGCATTGAGCAAAGCATTTGCAGCACAGGGTGCGCATTTGATTATTTCTGCTCGAAACGAACGTGAATTACAACGTGTAGCTGCCGATTGCGCTGCCGCAGGAGCCGCTTCTGTATTGGTGCAACCGCTGGATTTGGGCGATTACGCAAGTATTCCAGCCATTGCCCAAAGTGTATTGCAACAAGTAGGCAAATTGGATATCTTAATCAATAACGGCGGTGTCTCACAGCGTTCGCTCACCAAAGACACGGGTATTGATGTGGATTTGCGGATTATGAACATCAATTATATCGGCACAGTAGCACTCTCTAAGGCAGTATTGCCGTCTATGTTACTGCACCAATTGGGGCATTTTGTGACCATTACAAGCCTTACGGGCAAGTTTGGTTCGCCGCTGCGCAGTACTTATGCCGCATCAAAGCACGCATTACACGGCTTTTTTGATAGTCTGCGCGCCGAATTGGTGGACACTCCTATTAAAGTCACCTTGGTTTGTCCTGGGTATGTGCGTACCAATATCAGCCTAAATGCCCTCACCGGTAGCGGCCAACAACAGGGCTCAATGGATGAAGCGACCAACAATGGCCTTTTGCCCGAAGTAGTGGCGCAGCGTATCCTTACCGCCATCGAACGCGGAAAAGAAGAAGTATATTTTGGTGGCAAGGAGATACTAGGCGTGTATTTAAAGCGTTTTTTCCCAAGGTATTTCTCACGGCTCATTGCGCGTACTAAAGTTGTTTAGGTTTTCAATTTTAAATTAACCATTTAACCACCATGTTGTTATTCTTTTATTTCTGGTTAAACACCCAATCAATGAACATACAAATAAACAATATCCAAACAGGACATGGGCAGGTATTAGTGGCCGTTTATCAACAAGCAGAAGGCTTTATGTCGGTAGATAAGGCTATTTTCAAACAAGCCTATCCGATCACTAAAAAAGGGGAAATTAGCATTGATCTACCTGAATTAGCAGAAGGTAATTATGCTGTTTCTTGTTTTCACGATTTGAACAATAATGGTGTTTTGGACAAAAATATGCTGGGCATCCCGACCGAGCCTTATGGTTTTTCGCAAGGGATAAGACCAAAATTCAGGGCACCTACTTGGGATGAAGCAAAATTCAAATACAAAAAAGGAGGACAAGTAGGAATATGGCTGGAGAAATGGTAGTTGCGAAATTTTAAAGAAAACGGTTGAATCTCGACATATGAGCGGGACAGCCGTCGTTCCACCCATGCACAGCATTGGGTGTCCATTATAAAGGGGTAGTGCGCTATGGCGTGCTACCCTATTTTTTTTGAAAAAAAATTTCAAAATTAAAAGTTTGGCACGGAAGTTGTATTTATATAAACATCACTGACAGGGTGATTTTTTTAATCCTTATTTTTTTACTGAGCGTTGTTAGGTTTTGTGCATAGATTTATGGGTCACACCAGGATTTTCATGCACAAAACCTACAGAGCCGAAGTATAATCCAACAACCGATCAAGAAATAGGGCCTCTAGTGGCCTTAAATCCGTGGAGAGGGGCCAGTTCCACTGGGGGGTAGGGCTGGCCTCCTCGCCACAAATTCTTTCAACTTTTTCTGGATAGATCCGTACTTTAACGGTACAAATTAATATCTATCTAAACATAAATAACATTTTTCAATATAATCCCATGACGCAAACGGGTAGGTCGACTTCGGTTAACCTACCGTTTTTTTTTGTATAAATGGCTCACTTAAGATCAATAGTTGCCTACTTTTCAGGAACTTTATTGATAAATCTATTATAATAATCGTGGCCATTCATTACCCAGGTTACCTCATATCTGTCTTTACCTACGCCATTGAGCATATAGATATAGAGTCTCATATTGTCTTCAGAACGATAGGCTTTAAAATAATTTTGTGGCTTTTTTCTATCTTTTTTTGAGAGACAATAATAAATAGATGGCTCAAATATACCGTCAAAAGCACTTTCGGGAAGAGTGTGATGCCCTTTATGATAGAAAAAACCAATAGCCTTTACTTTTGACCGAGGCAACGAACGCGAAACACCCCAAAATGGTAGATCATCTATTGCTGTGATGGTCGAGTCTTGTTTGTCTCTATATGTAATTTTATGCTTCGAAATATCAAAGGACTCAGTATATATATCTATTTCCCACTCTGTATAAACCCAATTCCCGTTATCAAATGTTATGTATGCGCTATCTGAATAATATAAAGGAATCTCTTGCATTTTTATAGTTGCATAATGCTTGTTTCTCGAAGCACCCGCAATGGTAAAATAGGCCAAGTCTCGATGGATAAGAGAATCGATCATTGGTATTAAAACTGGAGGGTGCATTTCATTTTGTCCAAAACAAATGGATTGGGGCGATAAGAAAAATGAAAAAATACCTGAAAAGGTAAAGATGAATACACGCATCATAGTAAAAAGCAGTTTTAAGAGATATTATACGAAACCAAGTATCACTTATTGTGTAAGGTCTAAATGATAAAAGGAAATATTGTCAATGCCTCTTCCACCTTAAACACTCCCATCTACGCCCGGCTCACCAGCCAATACCCGCACCTGCTTATCCGGCATGATATGCAACATGACATAATTCAACAACACCGTAGATAATACCAATACCAAAAGTAGTCGATTGATACCGATATCTTGCAGCCCAACAGTAAGTCCAATCAGCAATACATTCACAGCACAAAGAATACCTGTCGATTCCATGTGCGAGTATCCTTTCGCCAAAATCAGGTGGTGAATATGGGTCTTATCGGCATGAAACGGCGAATGCCCGTGCATCATTCGGCGTAAAAAGACACGCATGGTATCGTAAATGGGCAATATCATAACACTGAGCGCTACTACCGGTGCACCATCAAAGAAATAAATACTATCAGAAGGCAGTGTTTTGCTCAAGGCGATAAACTCAAACGACATCACCGAGCAAGTAAGACCAATCAGTAAGGAGCCAGTATCGCCCATAAAAATTCGAGCCGGTGTAAAATTAAACTTGAGGAAAGCCGTCAGGGCACCTACCATAGCAATAGCCACCGTAGCCCATTCAACGTGACCAGTTAAGAAAAACCAACTACCAAAGAACATGGAAGCAATCAGTCCAATACTCCCTGCAAGGCCATTGATACCATCAATCAAATTATATGCATTAACGATACCTACAATAGCAATCAGGGAAAAAACAAAACTAAACAACTCATTGAGTTCGTTGACCCCTAGAATACCCCACCAGTCGGTAATCGAAACCTTTGCTTTATAGATCAAAATAACCGCTGCTAATACCTGAATTACTAATTTTTTAAGCGGCGGAATTGGCACAAGATCGTCGCGGGTACCTACCAAAAACAACAGAATAATAGCGGCTAAAGTATATTGTAATTGGCCAAAATACACGGTGGGTGTCCATAAAATTACACCACAAATAACACCACCAAAAATCCCAATACCACCCAATGAAGGCGTTGGAGTGGAGTGGGAACTCCGGCCATTCGGCTGGTCAAACAGTTTGCGCGCCTTTGCTACAGTGATGATGGCGGGAATAGCCATATAGGTGATTACAAAGGACGTAATAAACCCAAGTATAAGTACACTCATAAGACGATTAGTTGGTATGAAACTGGGAATAAAATAATGTAAAAGATTAAAACGAAAGAACGAGGACTAAGTCACAAAAATATAAAAAAACAAGACAATTAAGGTTACTTACTGTGATTAATTCCAACCCATTGCTTTTTTGATTTTGTAAAAAATATCTGTATTATCGTAGATACCGTTAAAAAAATCGGCACCGGGGCCATAAGCAAATACGGGAATCATGGATGCAGTATGACCTTTGCTTGTGAATTTAAGATCCAAAGAATCCAAATTGGAGCCTTGAAGAATAGACATACCTCCAGTTTCGTGGTCAGCAGTTACAACAACTAAGGTTTCGCCATCTTTTTTGGCAAAATCTAAAGCATTGGCAATTGCCTTTTCAAAATCGGCCATTTCTGCAATTAGGGTTAGTTTATCATTACTATGCCCAGCCCAATCAATTTGCGAACCTTCTACCACCATAAAAAAACCACGGCTATTGTCGCGTTTTTGGATAAAAGAAATGCCTTTTTGGGTCATTTCAGGTAAAAAAGTACGACCCTTCAATACAGATGGCGGTTCTTCTTCAGAAGTAATCCAAAAAAATGGGCGTTCAGTACCCGGTATTTTCGGTATGGAATCATAACGATTAGTGGATACTTGATAGCCTGTTTTTTCCATCTCCTGCACTAGATTTCTTTTATCTTTGGTGCGTTTGTTAAAATACTTGCCTCCGCCACCGATCAAAAAATCAATACGATTTTGTACCAACCACACTGCTATCTCCTCCATACTGGCACGTTCGGGCACATGCGCATAAAAGGATGCAGGCGTAGCGTGGGTGATGCTGCAAGTCACGACAATTCCTGTAGCCATACCTAGTGAATCAGCAGTCTCCAACAGTGTTGGACAAGGATGCTTTTTAGCATTTACGCCTATCGCACCATTAAAGGTTTTGCAACCACAAGAAAAAGCGGTTGCTCCTGCTCCTGAATCGGTGATCAAGTGATTGGAGGATTGCGTTGTCATTAAACCAGTTACAGGAAAACGATCAAAAACAGTCTTGTTGCGCTGTGCGTACATAGAGGCCGTAATTTGACCTAAGCCCATTCCATCGCCTACCATAAAAATAATATTTTTAGGGCGTTTGGCGGTTTCCTGCGAAACGCCATAAGTCATTGCGCCCAAAAAGCAGGCTGCAGAAAGAATAAGTACTATCTTTAGTATTAGGTTCAATGCTGTAATATGATATGTCAAAGTTCTGCAAAGATACGAATGATGTACTGAATACAGCCTATAAACTTAAAATTTAGCCTAAAGCTAACATTGGAGGACATCCAGACTATCTGTAGATTACTCACCAATGGCTCAACGAACTATTTTTGTTTCCAACAAAATGCACGAAATTTGAGCGGGTTTTTGTTGCTTAGGTTGTTGAAACCTCACAAACAAAAGTCTGTCACCAATTATGAACTAACTTTATTTTTACGGCTCGTTTCCTGGCTACTTGTGTTGGGCTGTCGTACATCTCGCTCCAGCAGGGCATGTCAATGCTTTATAATCGGAATGGTCTGGCTGAACTTATCACTGCTCATTCGTAGATAGTACACACCGGCAGGCAATGCCGCAAGACTCAGTCTGCGTGTTGCCCCGTCCACCTCAAATGTATTGTCTTGCACCAGCACCCTACCC
>JAAFHO010000242.1 GCA_013297575.1 Chitinophagales bacterium | reverse complement strand
ACACCACCCCGATCTGGCCCTGTACTTGCAGGATATGATCTCGGAATACTACGAAGGACACGACCTTACGGGACTTTCTATCCTGACAGTATATGGCCCCAATGGCGTAATGATGAATCCGTCGCTCCCTGTTTTGGACAAAATGATAAAAATGGCAGAGGAGGGTAACGAAGATTTTATGCAGGCTACCGCCGCTTACGATACCAGTAGCGGGCGCACAGCCATGGAAGCGCGATTGATCGACCTCAAGGCCATTACGCACCTCAACCAAGGCAACCCCGAAGCGGCCCTTATCACGCACAATACCATGCGCAAAACAGATGCCGCTTCCTTGCGCAAGTACTCACCGTTCAAAGAAAGCATACTCGATGGAGAGCCACCTTCTGCTGCCATTGATTCCTTGCAATTGACCAGTGTGGAATTTGTACAAAAACTAATTGCTTTTGAGCAGTTGGCCAAAGCAAATGAGGCACTCAACCCCGACGAAGCGGGTAAATTTTATTATTTACTCGGTTTGGCATACTATAATACCTCGTGGTTCGGGTACGAATGGGAACTCCGCGATTTCTACCGCGACAAATACAATTGGAACCGATTACCGCAAGGCCCTGTATTTCCACTCAACAATTCATATAGTGGCAACCGCGAAAACCTCGACCTTGCAAAGCCATTATTGTATTTTGAAAAAGCCCTCAAATACGCTAACGACGACCGCGAATTGGCGGCTAAAATTGTATTTATGGCCGCTCGCTGCCAGCAAAAAGCGTGGTTTTGTACGGCTAATTGCACCTATAAACCCGGTAGCAGGTTAATTCCTGTAGTGCCAACACCCTATTACGAGTATTACGATGTGCTACTAAAAGAGTATAAGGATACTGCTTTTGGCGCAAAGGCAGTAAAGGAGTGTAAATGGCTGGCGGCTTATGCGAATTGAAGGTTGGCATGTCATCATATAATATTTTTCGATGTTAATTTTCACTGCCCCGGATTCCCCGACTTATCCACATCCCCCACCTTTACCCCAAAGAAATTAACCCCAGTAACACTTTGTGATAAATTCGTAAATGTAGCCGATGAAGCGGGCATATTAGCAAACGGGTTATCGGGATTAGCAAAAATGGCATCCGCAGCAAAATACCGCCATGCTTTTTGAGAAGCAAAAGTAGGCAAAGTACCTAGAATCACTTTTCGAGATTCCACATTGTCGAAAGTGGTGAGTGAGCCACTTTCGTTCACATCTCCGGCAATAATTTTCCAAGCAGGTGTTAGTGGTTCTAAATTTAAAATATGTCTGGAAATAAGAATGAGATCGTAGGCATCTACCCCATTCAAAGGCGAACCTTTCGTGAGCGGAGTTACCACATAATTAGCTCCTGGAGCAAGGCTTTGAAAAGCATAATTTCCTTGTCCATCTGTGGTTACCGTATCCGCTAATACACCTGAGATAGCCACTCGTACATTAGGCATATTTACCCCCCACCATGATTTAATATTTCCGCTAATACCTACCGGTGCAGCAGGCTGGGTATAACCATTCATTTCAGTTACATTCGTATTGGCAGGATCTAGGTAATCTTTAAGGCGATTGGTGGAACTAGTACCATCCCAAGACAAATGCAACATACCAAAATACGCCGCTGTCACATTACAGCCGTTGGATACGCCGCCATGCAACTGACCCACTACTTTTTTAGATTGGTCAAACATAGGGCATCCCGAGGAGCCAGGCTCATAAATACCGACATCTGGCGTCACTTTCCAATGGGTATTGATCGGACTAACACCAAAAGCCCCACCCCAATTGATGGTTTGGTTATGGCTCACTGCGGCACCATTGTCCATACTAAATTTCTTTACATCGCCTTGTGGGTGATGTATAAATGCAGCTGTTGTTGCAGGTGTTGTACTACGCGTCCAGCCATTAAAATAAGTATTAAAATTAGTAGGTACTGGGTTTAGGCGCAGGAGTAAAAAATCTGTCTCTAACCTAAACGACATGCGCGTACAACCCACCACCGTTTGGTAAGCAGGCTCAGGGCCTGTTGCACAGGAAGCAAATTCGTAGTTAAAATCAAATGACCATTGATCGAATTGTGGGTTTGAAAGCAGGATTTGACAGTGGTGTGCCGTGAGAAAGTAAGGAATACCGGTGTTCCCTGTATTGGCGATCAAAGTGCCAGAACACCAAGCAGATCCGCCGCTAAAAATCATCAATATCCTTGCGACACCCTTTTTTTCTGTTTGCCAATTACTACCACTTGGACAATTGACATTCACATTGCAGGACAGTGAGCCGCCAAAACCACTAGCGGCGAACGGGTCTTCTTCCGCTAATAATGCCAAATTATAAGCATAATCTACTCGATTCAATAAAATGATTTCTGTACCTTTTGTATAAGCAGGAGCATGGTATTCTAATACGACCTCATCACTCGGTAATGTGCCAATGGTAAACCGCCCTGTTGCGCCAATTTGTTCGCGGGTAATTGGCCCTCGTATGCGCGTATGCGCAAGATCGTAAGCATAGAGTTTGCCACCTTCGGGCAAGACAACCTGCTGGAACAACAATATGAGTGCTAGGGCATTTGGGGCTTTTATATGGCATTGCCAAACTTGGGAACTATCGGGAAGTGGTGTCCAAGTGCCTGCATTTTTGCTATTGATCTGGGTGGAAATAGGCGCTGCAAATCGCGCTTGTTGGTCTTGTTGATCGTCTTCGGCTTTTATTTGTGCCAGATCGGGTTGTTTGAGTAAAATAGGCGAAACACTATTGTTTTGGGAAAATAACGCACTATATTGAGGCATTAGCCCTGGTGGTAGCACGCTGTTGTTTTGGGCAAAAAGCCCAACTGCAAGCCATAGGAAGGCAGCAGTCAATCGGTGACGGATGAGCATGGTAATTATTGATTATTCGATCACTAGAAATCTCAAAATTAATATTTTGAAGTTCTTCGTTTCGATGATTAAAATACGTCCACAATCGGTTATTAAATATTTTGGCTTTGTGGACATGAAGCCTTATCGTTTAAAATTCAATTTTGGAAACCGCCCTGGCACATCTTGATGCATCATATTCCAAATGGCTTCAAATACATCTTCAGTTTGCGGTTTAGTAAAATAATCGCCATCTTGCCCATACCCCGTCCTATGCTCTTGGGCGGTAATCGTCAACGGAGCCGTATCTAAAAATTGATAGCCGCCCTGCACTTCCAATATCTGCTGCAAAATGTATGCCGAACCTGAACCTGGTACGTCTTCATCCAAAACAACTAAACGATTCGTTTTTTTCAATGACGCTACACAAGTAGCAGGTAAATCGAAAGGCAACAATGTTTGCACATCTACAATCTCTACCGAAATACCGTGCGTCGCTAGTTGTTCTGCTGCCTCTTCCGCTACACGCACGCACGAGCCATAAGTGACTACCGTTACATCATTACCAGTGCGTATTATATCAGGTATGCCTAACGGCACAGTAAAGGTGCCAATATTATCCGGCAATAATTCTTTATATCTATAACCATTTAAACATTCTACCACAATGGCTGGATCATCCGATTTTAGCAGGGTATTGTACATCCCTGCGGCTTGTGTCATATTGCGTGGCACACAAAACCACATCCCACGCAACGAACCCAACATCATGCCCATTGGAGAGCCTGCATGCCATACGCCCACCAACCGATGTCCGCGCGTACGGATAATAGCAGGTGCTGCTTGTAGGTTATTGCTGCGCCAACGCAGACAAGTAAGATCGTCGGCCAAAGGCGTTAGACCATAAAGTAAATAATCTAAATATTGAATTTCAGCGATCGGGCGCAAACCACGCATCGCCAAACCTATCGCTTGTCCCATAATCGTCCACTCTCGAATACCAGTATCAAAAATACGTTCAATACCATATTTTTGCTGCATACCTCGAAATCCTTGGTTCACATCGCCTATATGTCCTACATCTTCGCCGAAAGCAAAAACGGTGGGATTAGTCGCAAAATGGTGGTCAAAACAAGCATTTAATATCTCAAAACCATCTTTTTGAGGCGAATTATCGGAATAAGTAGCCGGATCGGCAGCAACTTTCAAAGGCGACTTTGGTGAACTACTGTGCAGGTGTGTACTGTACCAACCTTTGCCCAGTGCGGCCTCTGTATCCGCAAATGTATCCAATGCAACTTTGGCAGCACTCTGCTTACCGGCTAAAAGATGTTGTACTTTTCTGGTAGTTTTGAGCAATTCAAAACGCATCAATGGCTCGCGCCGCCCCATCAGTTCAGTCAACAATGGTTCAATACCTTTTGTATCTGCGTGTGCTACTTGTGCGTCGTTTAAAATGGTTGCTAAACTCGTACGTTGTAATATCACTGCATCCTGATAGCGACGGTAAGCTACTTTTGCTGCTTCTGTAGCTCTTTTTTTCGCCTCTTTTTTAATGGCTGCTGTTTCTTCTTCTGTAGCAAGACCCGTCTCATGGATCCATTGCTCAAATTTTTTATTACAGTCAAATGCCTCTTCAAAAGCAAGCCTTTCGGTCGTTTTGTAGCGGCGATGATCCCCCGATGTGGAATGCCCCAATTGTTGGGTTACTTCTTGAATATGAAACAACGCTGGGCGATGTGTCACGCGCATTGCTTCGATTCCATCGGTGTAGAGTTTACACAGACCAGCATAGTCCCATGCTTTTCCGGTATAAATGTCTACCCCGCCTTCGCCATCAAAACCCGATAAAATTTCTGAAATACTCTCTTTGGTCGTTTGGTATTTTTTAGGAACAGAAATACCATAACCATCATCCCAAACCGAAACGGCCATAGGTACTTGTAGTACTCCAGCGGCATTGATACTTTCCCAAAAGACACCCTCTGAAGTTGAAGCGTCGCCAATGGTTACAAAACATACTTCGGAGCCATTATCGGATAAGTCACCACAGAGATGGGGCAATTCTCTGAATTTTTTGGAAGCAAATGCCAATCCAAGACCGCGGGCCATCTGCCCACCAGTAGAGGAAATATCAGATGAAATATTAAATCTATTCTTTAAATCCAAGAAATTGCCTTGGTCATCAATAAATTGCGTAGCAAAATGGCAATTCATTTGCCGCCCCGAAGAAAATGGATCGTGCACAGGATCGCCATATAATTGAGCAAAAAACGCTTCTAATTCCACTAGTCCTAAGGCAAAATGGAGGGTTTGATCGCGATAATAACCCGATCTATAATCCCCTTTTTTCCATGCCTTCGCTAAGGCTACCTGAGCCACTTCTTTACCATCGCCAATAATACCAAAATTGGCTTTGCCTGTCAATACTTCCTTACGGGCGATGACACTGGCTTCACGGCTTACGCAGCAAATGCGGAAATCTTCCAATACTTCGTTCCGGTATGATTCCGTCATTGCATTGCTAGTCTGTTTTTTTTGTGGTGAGGTAACTGTTGTTGTCATGTATAATAATGCGACAAAAAGTAAAAAATGAGGTGGTGGTTAGGCTAAATTTGCGGCAAAGGTACGACTATTTCAATCAATATTTGCAACAGAATATAACACTTGATTGGTCATATCAAAAGCCAACAAATTGCCCATATCCATGCCTCTAACACGATGCGCAAAAACGCAACCATTATCAATATTCAAATAGCGTTGTGTTTGGATAAATGCCAGTTGCTCATCCGATTCCATACGCGATTGAGGTGTATGCCCGTGGATAATAATGCGCTCGCCCAGCCATTCGTAGTCTATATCATCGTACCAAGAACGGCTCCAAAGCATACTAATTTTATCTTCCAGCCGTCCTGTTTTCCAAAAATTTAACCCAGCGTGTACCAAAATATAACCATCTGCTTCAAAATAATATTCCAACTGCTGAAAAAAACGGATATATTTTTCCGGTATTTCCACTAAATCATTTACGCCAAAACTTAGTAATGCCTCTTTGCCTCCAGCCATTTCCCAAGCGCGTTTTTTATTATTGTCTGTCAACCCATCCAGCATCATTTGCTCGTGGTTGCCTCGCAAACAATGTACGCGGTAGCCTTCTTCTGTCATTTTTAAAATTTGATCTATAACACCCTTGCTATCTGGTCCTCGATCAATATAGTCGCCCAAAAGATACAATGAATCGCTCTTAGAAAAGGCAATTTTATCCAAAAGCGCAGTAAATGTTTGGCTACAGCCGTGTATATCTGATATTGCAAATGATGGCACTGTTGTAAAATTACTTTAATGTTGTAAGATATTCCACCAAATCCGCTAATTCCTGCTCTTTCATGGACAAATGGAATCCAGCAGGCATTAATGATTCTGGCAATTGTTTTTTGCTCACCACTTCTTGTGTTGGATAAGATTTGAGGCTACCATCTGGCATTTTCAAGGTGATTTCTGTTGCTGTTTCGCTGGCCAAAAGCCCAACTGCTTGATCCCCTTTTTTTGTTTTTATTGCAAAGCCTTGGTATCCGTGGCTAACACCCGCAGATGGATAAAGTATCGCTAGATATTGTGCTTCGCGGGGTAGTTTTCCTCCAATTTGCGATAACTTCGGCCCATAGTTGATGCCTTTCCCATTTACTTGGTGGCAATTGGAGCAGTGCTGTTCAAACAAAGCAACACCCTTGGCCGGATCTCCTTTCAGTTTTAATAAATCACTGATGGCTGGAATTTTTTGTGCTGTAGTGGCTGTAGCCCCAGCAAGGTAACTAGCGGCCTCCAAACGAACGTTCATCCGCCAAGCATTACTTACGCCTTGTACTACCATAGGAATATATTTGGGTTCAACTTTTCCCTGTTTAAGCAATTCCAAAACGCGTTCTTCTCCACTCCAACTATTACCCAAATATTCAAATGCCGCTTGACGCATTGGATCAGATTTCTTTTTATCAAACGCCACAGATTCTAATATGCCCATTTGAACTGCCCCACCCGACCAACGGATCGCACTCAGTAATTTCAAAGACTCTTCTTCTTTCTTTTTGTCTTTCAAGGTTGTATTGACAGTGGCCAAACCTACTGGATTTTTTAATAAAATATCAGATGCGCGGCTTGCATGTTCGCCGTTCATACACATTTGGTACAAACGATTGTTCTCTTCTGTCAAATTATATCTTTCTGCAAAATCGAGGTACAAATCGCCTTTTAGCCCGCTTAATAAGTTGAGCAAAGCGGCTTTGGCTTCTGGCGTATTTTTCACCAAATCTGGATCCAGGTGAAACAATGCTAACTGTACGATCTCCGGTTTTGTCCCATTTTCTTTCAATATTTTCATCAAAACAGGTGCTGCATCTTCTTTTTTCTGGAAATCAAATGCCCTGAAATAGCGTAACCTACGCTCCAACGAAAACGATTCATCTGTTGCTAATTTCCCTAATAGTGGGCATACCGCAGCGCAACGTGCCCGCCAAATAATATCCGCCTGATTGGGATAAATCCGATCCCTTCCACTATTCATTTTAAGGTATTCATCCATACAAGCGTCCCATTGTCCATCGGCACCAATGCCTAATGCTTCTGTATTCCAGCGATCACCCGCTTGGTGCAAATTAGCCAATTGCACCCATAATGCGGGCATTTCCAAATCTTTTAAATGGTGTAAAGCAATGGCGCATTCCCTGCGTACTTGTGGGTTGGGATCGGCTGTAAAATGGCGTAAAAAAGGAATAAGTGGAATATTTACCTGTCGGGCTGCACGGATAGCCAGGATACGAATATTAGGATCTTCGTCATTCATGGCCACTTCTAAATAAGGCATTGGGTCTTCCATTTTGGTCAATAACCACATTGCTCTAGCCCGTAAATGCCCTTTTTTTGAAGTATCAAACAACGTAGCCAATGCCTCTTCCGCATCACTGCCAAATACCAATAGTGCATTGTATGCTTTCCATCGTACCGACATATTAGGATTTTGTAGGGCTTCCACAGCGCCTTCAATG